>JAEETM010000114.1 GCA_016290335.1 Treponema sp.
CGAAGGGTAATGATTTCCTTCATAAAAAATCCGAACCCAACATTTATTTTTGTTGAATTGATTTGAGTCAGCTTTATAAAAAAAACTGAAAAAAAATGCAGTCAATCGTCAGAACAAAAACCGGCGATTTCTAATCGCTCGTTTTTCTTCCAGAACCTTGCTTGTTCTATTTCTTTCCTTCCCTGTGCTGTCAAAGACCTGAACCATCGCGTTTCGGCACTGCCGTGTCGCGACGGTGAATAGTAATATACACCCTCATTCCCTTTCTGTCAAGTGTAACTTTAATTTTTTTCGCTTTTTTTTGAACTTTTTGTTATTTTTTTTCACTTTTTTTTGGCACATCAGCTTCCTTTATAAAACCACTTTTCGCCATCTGTATATTCAATTTCACTTATATAGATAAAATCAATTTCATACTGAATACCCGTGTAACCTTCATCATCTGAAAAACCAAAAAGACTCTCAGGTTCCAGCGGATAAACAAAAACCACTCTTTCATTACCGCCCACCCTTTCTTCAACCCGCCAGACAAATTGGTGAAGCACGCCATCACCCCACCCATAACCGGCACTTTCATCACCACCACCAAAATCATAATCTCCATCCCCCCTCTCGAAACCTGCACCATAATCAGCATCATAGTCTGCGGCATAATCAGCACCATAATCTGCACTTTCATCAACCGAAACATAAACAACAACCGTGAAGCAGACAATATCTTTCTTACTTTTATTTTTCAAACAAATCTCAATACCGGAACAATCATTACTAACCTGCGCGCTATTCCTGTACGGCTTTTTTAATTTAACATCCAATTCCCCCTGCTTCCCCAGCCCGGCAAACAGGTTGGCAAACAAGCTGGTAAACGGGTTTGCAAACAAACTGCCACAAAAACTGCCCAAAACAAAAAGCATAAAAAAACAAACACCCCTTTTCACAATCCCCCTCCATTCTTTCGGTACAGCGGACAGACCAGAACATTACGGTGCCTGCAAAGTCCATTTACGGGTTTTATATTCAGAATCGGTTCGCCGTTAAAATAAACCGGATTCATAATCCACTTGTGCCCCTTTTCAGTTTCCACGTACTTTGCACAAAAACCTGCCGAATGTCCTGTTGAATCTTTTTTCATATGGCAATCTCCTTTTCAATCCGTTTTTTAATTTCATTCTGACTCGCATAACTGAATACAATCACGGAATCTTTTTTAAAGCTTTCCGGACAATCAGGCTGCCTGCGTACATAAGTCAGATACAATTGAAAAGATTTGCACAGTCGTTTTTTTACAGAAGGCTTTTCGTAGTACGGCACAAGAAAATTAATAAAAGCCCCCTTCTGGTTAATTACTGCCGCACGGTGATAAATAGAATACGCCGGCGCAAGATGATATTCATACTTTTCTTTCATAAAATCCCCCTACATATATAATCTCAAAAGTTTGAGATTTCGGACCATTTTTTGAAAAAAAAGTTTAAAAAAATTACAAAAAAAATGAAAAATATTAACAAATGCGTGTTTTTCTGATAAAATAGCCATATCAGTTTGATAAAGTTGCGTATCAGTCAGCTGCATATTCAACTTTTTATCTTAATTTTCAGGAGGTAGATATGGACAGTGGTAGTTCGAGTTATCCCTTATGTCTCATAGCTGATGTTGAAAACCTTCTGAAGATTTTTATGTCCTAAGTTTGTTCATTGCTAATCACTGAATTACTTAATCAAAACACGCTCACAAAAATCATAAAAATCCGCAGCAGGTTGTAGTTTTTATTCAAAGAAATGCTGCTCGCGTTTCTTAACTTTCAGGAGTATAAAAAAAATGATTACATACTGGCAGCAACTGGACGGATTTTTTTCCAAGCAAAAAAAAGATGAAATTGACGAAAAGCTTCCTTTGTGGATTGATGCACGAAATGTAACACGCGATGAAACAACGGAGCTTCAGGAAGAATACGAAATTGACCCGGATCATATCCTCGATATTCTCGACCCGGATGAGCTTTCGCGCCTTGAAGACGGTGAAGACTATATCCTTACAATCGTGCGAGTTCCAATTTACGACCCTAACGAAGAAACACCCTATTTTACAGTTCCGGTCGGTATTATCATAAAAGGCAAAACCATCATCACCATATGCTGGACAGACAGTGAAGTTTTAAAAGATTTTGGTACAAACAGAATTAAAAATGTGCGCCTTACCGATTTTCCATCGTTCATCGTGCAGATTCTGAACCGTGCCAACTTAAACTTTCTGCGTTACCTTAAGGAAATAAACAGACGCTTAAAGAGCATTCAGAACGAAATGCAGATGGAAATTGAAAACAAAGAGATTATGCAGATGCTCAGTCTTGAAAAATCTCTTGTTTATTTTACAACTTCCCTTAAATCAAACTCACTGCTGCTCGAAAAAATGCGAACAACAAGACTTATTAAGTTTGATGAAGAGGATATTGATTTTGTAGAAGGCGTTAAGATTGATAACCGCCAGGCAATTGAAATGGCCGATACCTATTCAAACATTTTATTCGGCGTTATGGATGCGTATTCTTCGGTAATCTCAAACAACCTGAACGTTGTAATGAAAAAGCTTGCAATTATCAACCTGGTAATGATGGCGCCAACCTTTGTAACAAGCTACTTTGGTATGAACTTTAAGCTGCCGTTCGAAACAATGCCTGGTTATGTTCCTGTAATTCTTGCAACAGTTCTCTGTATAATTTCGGTATTTATCTGCAGCTGGCTTTTAAAGTTCAACAAGGATACGATTAAGGCAATTAAAAACGCAAAAAGAGATTCGCGCAAGCATAAAAAATCTTTAAGAATTGAAACACGCCGGATTAAAAATCAGGAGAAGAAGATTTCACACAAATCTAATTAATTTCCAACCGAGCAGGCAATTCTAAAACCGAAATAATTGTACTTTTCGTTAGGGTCAAAGCAATAACGGTCTCCGGCATAATAAAACATTGTAAAAGAAGCCCAGCTTCCACCACGGCTCACTCTTTCATAGCCAACCGCCGGCCCGTATTCATTATCGGCAGTATAATCTGCAAACCAATCCCAGCAGAACTCCAGAAGATTTCCACTCATATCATAAAGCCCGGCCTTGTTGGCATTTCCGGTTGCCGGCATGGCAAGAGTATCTGGGTCAAACGGGACACCCGCAGTTCCTACAATGTGAGTTGAACTTGCATTTTCAAAAGTCCACGCATACAAAAGCCCTTCTTCACCGTCAGTTCCGGATTGTCCGCTTACAAGATTTCCTTTCTGAAAAGAGCCCTTATCGCGCCGTGCCGCATATTCCCATTCGGCTTCGCTGGGCAGTCTGTAACCGTCCGCCTCCCAGTTGCATTCACACAAATCGCAGGAAGCAGTATCACCTGAATCACGAAGAACAGCCCCATTGTAAGTGTAGCACGGAGTTCTTCCCTTTATTTCGCTGAGGGCATTACACCAGACAATTGCATCATACCAGCTTATCATTGTAACCGGCTGGCAGGCATTTTCTGATGTAACAGGAGCCGCTCTTTTTCCGTGAGAACCAGGCTGACCCGGATTTTCAAAATAGTAACCCAAATCTTCTGCCGCAATTCTTGTCTGATACCACAAGCCGTAAGTTGTTTCATATTTATTTATTGAAAATGGCTGCAAAGTTCTTAATGCGGTAAGAGTCTGGCAATCTTCGCCAATTGTATACGTGAGATTTGATTTAAAAGTTACAAAGCTGATATGAGAAAACTTTGATTCTGCAAAAAGACCAAAAAAAAGTGAAAAACAATAAATTAGCGCGGTTATCTTCTTCATCATAATTCTGATTAATCCTCCCGGCTTAAAGTTCACTGCGTAAAAGCTTTAAAGCTTACACAAGTCTGTCCGAACAACTGTCCAGCAATCAACTTTTTTTTCTATTTCAAGCCAGGCATAATTTCCTTCTCCAAGGCTGCCCGGATTTATTACTGTTGTTTCGCCGATTTTTTCCACACCAATTCCTTCGTGAATATGTCCGCAGATTACGGCAAGCGGCTGATTTTTAAGGATATAATCTGTGAACTTCTGGCTTCCTGCATGAAGAACAGGATTAACCTTATCGCAGAACTGTCCCTTTGGAGGATTGTGGCTGATGAGAATAAGGTTTTTCCAGAGTGTACTGTCGCTGTTCTCTGAAACTGCATTTTCAACAATCGCAAAATCTTCAAGGATTTCTTCTTCTGTGCGCTCAAACTCAGTTTTTCCGGTAAACTTAGTTCCGCCGCCGGCACCTGCAATTGCAAGTCCGTCGTGGAAAGCAAGTGTTTTTTCTACACAGATATCATTTTCTTCCATGTCGGCAAGGAAATCTTCATTATCGCAATTTCCAAGAACTGAAAAAATTGTTTCGTGCTTTGAACAGAGAGCCTTTAAGGCACCCTCGCCTGTTTCCGGCTTAAAGCATTCTGCAAAGTCACCTGCAAAAAGCACTGCATCTGCCTGAGAAAAAATCTCGTCCATTTTGTCGAGCACGGAATTATTTGCATGCAAATCGCTTATAACTAAAAGTTTCATTTTATCAGCACTCATTTTATTGCCTCCAGGATTGCTTTTCTCAGTTCATCCATCTGCTGTTTTGTTCCAATTGTAATTCTTACAAAATCTTCTATGCCGGGTGTGTTAAAGTGACGGATTAATAATCCCTGTTTTTTAACACGCTTATATAATTCGTCACCGCCAATTCCCTGTTTCTTTGCAAATAAGAAATTAGTCTGGCTCCTTAATACATAAAAGCCGTTTTCTACCAAAAAGTTATAAAAGCTTTCCCTTTCGTCTGCAACTTTTCTTGCGCAGTCAGCATAATAAGCTGGATTTTTACAGGCTGCCGTGCCCGAAACCTGTGCTATTGCATCAAGCGGAAAGTGATTTACACTGTTTTTTACCGTAGTCACTATGTTTACAAGCTCAGGATTTGAAACTATATAACCAAGGCGCTGACCGGCACCGCAAAGGCTTTTCGAAAAAGTTCTGACTATTACAAGGTTATTGAACTCAGAAAGAAGCGGTATGCAGCTTTCGCCGCCAAAATCAACGTAAGCTTCGTCTACAATAAAGATTTCGTTTTTATCGGCTGCAAGAAGCATTTCGCGAACCTGTGCACGGGTAAGACCAAGGCCTGTTGGTGCATTTGGATTTGCAAAGATGATTCCACCATTGTTTTTTGCGGCGTGATTAAGCATTTCCTTTACATTGAGTGTCCAGTCGTCGTTCAGGGGGATACAATCTGAAGGAATATTATAAAAACCGGCGTAAACGGGATAGAAGCTGTACGTAAACTGAGGCATTACAAAACGAGAAGCTGAATCAAAAAAAGCGTAGAACACAAAAGAAAGAACTTCATCGCTTCCGTTGCCGGTATAAATCATGTCTGGCGTTACGGTAAAGGGGATTTTATCCTGTTCGGCAGGCTTTACTTCATCACCATTACAAACTGCACGGCAAAGCACACCGCCAGTTTTATTAAGCATATCTGCAATTGCCGCATGAAGCTCGTTTGAATCCGGGTCCGGGTAAAGTCCCATTTTTTCCGGATGATTCTGCACAAAATCAAGCACAGCCTTTTGAACACTTGGGGCCGGCGGATACGGATTTTCGTTAGCATTAAGTTTTATGTAAACTCTGTCCTTAGGCTGTTCTCCAGGCACATAAGGATGCAGGTTTTTCATTCTCGAAGATGTAAGCATATTTCTACTTTACACTTAAAATGATGAAAAAACAATAGTGCAAAAGCTTTTACCCATTGCTATTACGTCAATTAAAATGTGCAGTTTTTGTACTCAAAAACTGCAAGCGGCGGATATAAAAGTTATAAGATTTAGATAAGCAAAAACCGCCGCTAATACTAGTTAAAATCACATTTATGGTGTAAAATACTTGTATGGGGACATCTTCAAATCTTAGTTCAATAATCAGATATTACGCAGAAAAACAGAATTCACCCTTCATCGACTTTAAGGAATTCAGCATTTGGATAAAAAAGTACGCTGAAAAAAAAGTTGAAGAACAGGCTGAACTTGTAAAATATCTGGGAGATCCTTCTGGAACACTCACTGCAGAGCTTCAGGGCCTTGCAGAAAAACATATTGCCGCTGTAATTGATAATAACAATAAGAAAGTAATTGTTTCCATTGCCTTTTTGTCCCTAAAGTATTCAGAACGATACAAAGAAATTACAAAAGACTTTACAGTACCGTATCTGACTGAGTTTGATTTACCTAAAAAAATCCCGTTTGATATTCTTGAAAGAAAAAAAGCACAGGAATATGTAACTGAATGTATTCAGAATCAGAATACAAAAACACAAACTGTATATTTTCTTGAGTTTTTGCGCGAAGTTCCGGCTATGGTAATTCCATCTTCCGTACCGATTCAAAAGCTTATAGAAATTTCTCAGGCAAAAATTCTGCGTATGATGAGAAAAGAAGATTATCATGACTATCTTCTGAAAAAAATCCGTAGTTCAAATCCTACCAGAGAAATCTCAATCAAACACTTTTTTACAACGTACATCAATCCTGAATATTCAGGTTTTTACGACTTTACAAATGATGATGATTATTACCTCTGGAATCAGCTCTGCTATCTTTTGAGGGTAGATTTTGAAAAGCTTCAGGACCGAACAATCGAAGACTATAACGTACTTCAGTCAATTCAGATTTCGGAAGCCTATAATTCCTACTTAAAAGAACAGATGCAGGTTGCAAAGCGAAGAGAAAATGCACTCAAAGCTCTTAAAACAAACCTTGAGCAGAGTCCTTTCTTCTACTCTTCCAATCAGATTCTTAAGTTCCATGATGAAAGCGGCCGTCTGCTCTATGGCCAGTATTCAGAAGAGGATTTAAAAGAATTTTTGCAGAAAGAAACAACCGATGCAGAAGAAAAAAGACTTCCGGAGCTGCTTGTTTTCAAGGTTGAATCGGGTACAAAATATTATGTTTATAAAGCAAACGTAATTTCGCTTGTTATCCGCCTTTGTAACGAAGCACATGGAACAATTGAAAGCATTCTGATTGATGAATGGTACAGGGCAATGCTTGATTATACAAAGCTCCCTGAAATGAATGATGATGAAAAGTTTGAACAGCGGCTTGAAGCTCTTGTTGAAGAAAAGTCGCCTGTACTTTATTCACTTTTGAATGCCAACTTTATGAGCTTCCTCGCCTACGAAAAATATAATGACGAAGCCCTGCAGACCTTCCAGATTTTTGCTGATGATAAACTTCTCCCATATAACGGACTTCTTATGCTTAAGAGAACAAACATTCTTTCTGAAGCAAAAGCAAAGCTTCCGTTTATTTTCTCATTACCTATTCTTTCCTGGATTATCGGGCTCTTCAAAAACAAGAAAAAGGATAAAACAAAAGAAACCACAGCTGTTGTTGTTAAAAATCCTTTTGATGAAGAAGAAGCCAGTTCAGAACACAAACAGGGAATGACAAGGCAGCAGTCTCTTGCAGAACAGGCTGTAAAGGTTGCAAAGGAAATGATTCCGGAAGGCTCTTCTCTTGACCGCGAATTGAATTACCTGAACAAGCAGTGGAATAAGCTCATCACAAAAGAAGCCAGCATGAATCTTACAGAGGATGTAAACTCTCTTATCCGTGATTATACAAGAAAGGTTTGCCGTACAATTTCTGCATCATCCTTTACAAAAACAAGAATTGAAAACCTTGCAGAAACTCTTGTAAAGACTCCTAACCTTCAGAAAATAGGCGAAGAAAAAGCCCTGAAGGAATACATTGAACTTTACATGCTCCGTCTGGTAAGCAATTCCAGGTAGAAAACGCCTCAAAACATAAAAAAAATCATTTTTTTTCACTTTTTTTAAAAATTTTTCTCAAAAAATGGTCCGAAATCTCAAACTTTTGAGATATTTATAGTATAGGATTTTATCCTATTTTTTTTAGCTCCGGCCGGGCCAAAAACACTATTTAATTATCAGAGGTTGTTTATGAATCAATTGAACTCAATTATTCTTGAAGGGAATCTTGTTGCTAATGCAGAATTGTCTGAACCGACAAAAGGATTCAAAGTATGCAGATTTTCACTGGGTGTAAACCGCTTTACAAAAAGTTTGAACGGTGAATCTATTGATGAGGTTTCTTTTTTTGATGTTGAAGCTTATGGAAAACTGGCAGAAACATGTGAGAAAAATTGCAGCAAGGGACGTGGGGTGCGTGTCGTAGGAAGGCTGAAGCAGAACAGATGGAAAAACAGCGAAGGTAAAAATGTGAGCAGAATTATTATTATTGCTGAACATATTGAGTACAAGCCTAAGTTCGAAAAGAAGGATTTTGCTGATTTACAAAATGAATTACCGGCAGAACTGCCAGATGAAGCACCTGCTGAAACCACACGGGAAACTCCAGTAAAATCACCTAAAAAAAATGATGATACTGTGCTGGAACCTGTTGCCGCAGGAGACACTACATCAGCAAAGGAGGAATCTGTAACTGAAGAAGCCGTTTTCTAATCTGAACAACTTGAACTATTATTAGTTCTTTGTTTTACGGCCCTTACTGTAGCTGGCATTTCCTTTTTTATAGGAACCGCCGGCTGCAGTATTTGGCATTCTGTCACCCGTTTTTTTACCGGCTCTGGATTGTGCAGTTTGAGTTTTACCAGGTACTGCGGCCTGTTTTTTTCGCTCATTGGCAGCTTTATATTCTTCAATCTGCTGAGGAGAATAAAAACCATCCTTCCAGTTAAAGCGGGAGCTTTCCGGCAAAGGCTGTCCACGAGACATTGAAGTAGAAATTGCTTTAATCTGGCTGCGAGTAACCTTTGTTTTAGAGAAATCAACAAGTATTCTCTTAAAGCCTGCCTGAGTTATGAAATTAACTTTATCTGTAATTGCAAAAGGTTCTTCCGGCATAACAAAGGAACCATCTTTTGTAGAGTTAACCTTAAATACAGATTCTTCCTTATCGGTAAAGTAAGTAAAATCATAATCCTTAG
>JAEETM010000115.1 GCA_016290335.1 Treponema sp.
CTTTTTTTATAAGCTCAGCATGCTTTCCAGCTGTTTTTCAATCGGGAGCTTTGTTGCTTCACCAGTTGCAAGATCAATACTTACCATCATATAACCGCCGTTTGTTTTTACAGCATTGTAAACAAGCTTTTCATCATCCAGACTGAACGAATAAATTGTTCCAATAGAAGCCTTGTTGCTGTCTTTTTCAAGAAGGTCTTTTGTCACGCTGCCGGAGTGGTAATAAATTGTTTTCTGGTCCTTACTGATTGCAGCAAAACCGTTTATGTTTGTTGCAAAAGGTTTTTTATACCAAGGGTCAGTTTTATCTCGCGTAATTCCTGTGTAAGAATGGTAGAATTGGTAATCATTCAAATCACCTGGAGAGGTAAGGGTAAAGTTTCCTTTGCTGTCTGTAAGATTAAAGATTGATGCATGTGTATAAACATCAGTGTTGTTTGTTGAATCAGGATTCCAAACATCATAATGTATCCAAATACCTTCATCATTAAACAGGATAATTCCTTTATCACTGCCGGCATAATCACTTTTTAAATATTTTTCATGGTCGGAACTGGCAACAGTAAATGCAGATTCAGTTGTTCCTTTTTTGAATAAAACTAATTCAAATGGAAATCGGTTTTGGGCATAACCTAGTTTATAAACTTCTCCAGCACCTCTGCCGGCATCCTTAATCCAATAATCCTTTATAAACTCAACAAATGTCCAATAAAGATTTGATTCCGAACCATCCCAATTAGCAGTTTTTGTTTCACAAAGATATTTAAGTGCTTCTTCATTTTTTAAAGGTTCTTTATTTACATCTTCTTTATAGAGCATTGAATAATCCTTTTTCGCTGCTTTACCTTCCCAGTCGATAATTTCGAGTTCAGTTTTATCTTTGAACCAGCTTAGATTGAACTCAATTTCATCATTGCAATAACAAAGACTCTTCATGTAGGCAAGAAGACCTGTATAATCTTTTGGCGAATCGTTATCGAGGATAGCTTTTTTATTTCCTTCAGAATCCAGTCCAAAAACAAATCTTGCGAATTGCTCAAATAAATAAGAATCCCATGGACTGTAATAACGCTGGACATCCTTTTCATAATATGAAGCACCATTATCTTTTGGTTCTACTGCATATAAACCTGATTTTAATCCACCATTATCAAACTCATTAACAAACCAATAGGCAATGTTAGAAGTAGGACTTATTCCAACAACAGACACTACAACTTGAAGGAATTCCTGGTTTTCGGAGCTCTTTCTTTTTAAATTGCTAGATTCAAACAAGGGCACAGTTTTTGAACCATTAACATCCATTGCATAAACGTTATTGTATGTATTATCTACATTAGTTGTCATAAAAATCCAGGAGCCGTCTTTTCGTACAGTAAAGGATGTAATATCAAATAGATTTGGAATGTCTGGTGTATACTTTGTAATTTTATCGTTTAAAGGATTATAGCGATAAATTATAAACTTGTTTTCATTGTAGTCTTTTGCAAGAATAAAAATGTTTCCGTTCATGTCAAACTGGATATAATTATCTCCACCATTTTCTTTTAACCAGGTTGCTGCACGTTTGTTTACATTACCTTTATCATTAAAAATATCAACATTTGTTCCATCTGGTTTTACGTAAATGATTTGACCAACATTTGGAGCTTTTGTACCATCGGTGTATTCCCATGAGTCAATTTTATCATTAAAAACTATATAAATACCTTTTGCTTCTTCTTCAACCTTTGGGTACGGACATTTATAAACTTCAAGCACCGGTTGTGTTTCGCACGAAGCTGCCAGCTGGTATTTTTCCTTAGGGATTTCAATTACTTTTTCTTCTTTCAGTTCATTTGATTCGCCTATAACAACAGAAAGTAATGTATCCTCATTGTTTATTTTACCGGAATTAGTTTTTTTAGTTTTGTTTGATTCCAGGGTACCAGCTGCAAATTGTGTAGCAAGATATTTTGTGTTTTCTGTGATATTGAACTTAATCAAATCTGTGCTTTTTGCATTGTTAGCCACAGGTTCATTTTTATTTGCATTTTGTTGACATCCTGCAAATCCAAAAACAATAAGACTGGTAACTGCAATTGCAGTAACTTTTAAGTTTGTTAGTTTCATGTAAACTCCTTGGTAAATCTTTTTAAGAATCTACATAAAATTATAAGTCCGTTTTGAAAAACCTGTTGGGAGAAAACTCCCAATTTTGTAAAGTTTCTGAAACGCTGTTTTGCTACCTGTATTTTTCAATCAGTTGTTCGCGGTTTTTGCAGCCGGCAAGCTTTATAAGATAGCTTATGTAATTTTCTACAGTGTGAAGCGAAATAAAAAGCTGGTCGCAAATCTGTTTGTTTGATTTACCCTGTAGTACAAGCTCAAAAACAATTTTTTCCTGTTTCTTCAATACTGGCAGAATAGATTCCAGTTCCTTCTGAATAGATTCAGATTTTTTCTCATAATAAGTACCACCATCACGTACAATGTTCAGGCATCGCACAAGCTCTTCATCACTTGCAACCTTAGAAATATATCCCTGCACACCTAAATCTTTAGCCTGCAGAACAAATCCCCAGGTATCGAACATTGAATACATCACAATCTTAATCTGCGGACATTTACTCTTTAGTTCCTGAACAAGAACAAACCCCGATTCTTCATTTGCAAGCTGGATATCAACAATAATCATATCGGGTATTATATTCGCAGGGTCTTCAATTCCGGCAGCCTTTTTAAGCAACCGTTTTTGCAGCTCTGCCAGACATTCCGTACCGTCCGCAAAAGTTCCTGTTACAACATAATCGGTATTTGTTTCAAGGTAATTTTTCAATCCGTTTTTGAGCATCGAATGGTCATCTACAATAAATAAAGTGTTTTTCATTTTTTTCCTGCTCTAATAAGGTATCCGCAACTGAACACTCAATCCTTCATCCGGCACACTAAAGAACTCAATCTCACCACCGGCCGCTGCAATTCTATCGCGCATGTTGCGGATACCAAAGTTCATTTTACTCTTTCCAAGCTTACTCACTTCGCAGCCAATTCCGTCATCAATTATAAAAATCACAAGGGTTTTAGTATCTTCACCTTCGCTCTGAATAACAACCTGCACGTTAGTGGCATACGAATGTTTTTCAATGTTAGCCAGGGCTTCCTGAATAACCCGCACAATATTCGTAGATTTTTCAGTATCCATTTTTGGCGGAACAAAATCTTTTTGAATCTGAATGTGGCACGGAATCTTAGTACGGGCAATAAACTGCTGACAGAGAGTATCGATTATAGAAATAAGCTCTGTGTTTTCAGTTTGAACAGAAAGCTCCGCCGGCCTGAAGTTGTAACAGATGTTTCGAAGCAGGCTGATGACGTTTGTCATTTCTTCTATAACGCGCTGCTTTTTTGTTTCGCTTTCAGGCACCACGTTCAGCATCTCTGTATCAAGTCTGATGGCACGGATGTTCTGCACAACTGAATCATGAATGTCGCGGCTGAGCTTAGACCGTTCATCTTCCTGAATCTTGAAAATAAATTTTTTATCTTTTTTTGAAAGATGCTGATTAAACTTTTTCGAAAGAATGATGAAGATAATTGCAAGTTCAACAATGCATAAAAAAATCACCACAAAAAAGATTATGATAAAAAGCTGATTTTTATTTTGCGATGATTCTGTCGGTGGAACGGAATCTGATGTAACGTTAGGTTTATCTAACACAACTAAATCTAAGTTGCTTGATTCTGTTTGAGGACTTAAATTATCAGTCTGTACATCCAATTCATCATTCATTTTCAATTCTGTTTCTGTTTGTGTGACAGAATCTTCAGCACTGTTAGAAATAACTAACTCCACTAACTCTTGCTGCCCCACTTTTTCTTCAACAAACTTTTTCGCTTTTGCAACAGCATCAACCAGGCTTTTGCATTCAATGTTTTCAGAATCTGCATATAAAAAATATTTGTCATCTTCGTAGTTTTTGTAAATAAGCTTACCGGAATTAATTTTGATTGTAGCAATCGTATCATCATCAGTAGCTTTAATTTTTTTACCCAACGGATTATATCGTGCAAGCACACTGTTTCCTTCATTGTCTTCAACAAGTACAGGATTATACCAGCCGTTTTTCCATTGTGTTTTTCCGGCTGCATCCTTATAAGTTACAGCCTCTTCCATAAAAAACCAGATTCCATCATCATTACGCGCCAGCCAGACAGGAGAAACTCTCTGTTCGTTAGGCTCAACAAACATTGCATTATTGTTTATTATGGAAAAAGCCGTATTACTGGTAATTTTGCCGTTTTCAATTTTACAGACAGAATCTTCCAGATATTTACCGGTGAAACCAAACTTCTTTTTTTCAAGCGAATATTTTAATGCATCTACTCCAGTTAGAATATGCCCGTCATCAGCCTTAATAAAAAAATCACAATCAACCTTATCTGCAAAATAAAGAATCCAGTCTAAAAATCCTTTGTAATCCGGTTCACGCCTAGACGAACCTTGTGCAATCAAACTTTGTCCCGTCGAACCTTTTTCAATAAAAGCCTTATATGCATCAAGAATTATCCATTGCGGAAGATTAAAAGCCCTCTCATAATTGTCTGCAATAAACTTACCATCCTTTTTGGAAAAAACATAAAGGCCAATATCATAATAAACCGGGTACCCGTTAATCATCTGCTGTTGAGGATAAGTATTGTAATACAATTTTCCACTTGCAGAACTATAAACCAGCGAACTTACATTCCAGCCTACAGGTTTCTGATTCAACAGAATTGTTTTTTGCAAAGCACCGCCAGAGCTGTTTCCGCCATTGCTGTACCCAGTTTCAACGCACACAATCTGGTTAATTTTATCAGCATAAAAAAGCTCCATAAAAATAAAACGCCCGTCGCTGCTCACATCAAAATGCTGTATTTTACACGAATATGATTTTGCTGAATCCTGCTTTTCAACAGCAACTGTTTCTGAATCAAAAAGCGCATATTCTTTTGTCTGATGATTAAGCCGCAGAATAAAATGCTTTCCGGTGTAATTATCTGAAACACTGTAGTACGTGTTGCCAAGGCTGTCTGTCCGCCAGAAATAATTGTCTATGCTTTTTTGATTTGTGTTTTCTTTTAGGGAAAGGTTCTTGTCTTTTGGTTTGTTCTTTGCAAACAGTTCGCGCGCATCTTCATCAGTATGCGGAACAAGAATACCGGTCTGCTTTTGTTGTGATTGTGCAGCATAAAAAACCTGCGGAAAAAAAATGATGAAAAAAAAGAAAATCCAAAACCGTCTGCTTTTCATTCTTTCAGTTTACATCATTTTTTGCCTTTTTTGTAAGTTTCCGCAGGCTTTTTACAAAAATTAGGAGAAAACTCCCGAAAAGAGGGATTAGTTTTTTAGTGTCTTGTTTTACAGAGTAAAACAAGAGCGAAGGCAGTATCCATGTCTAGCTACCATTTTGCAGAAGCTTTCGCTATTGACCTTCATACTTTTTTTTTCTACCATTTCCTTATGAACGTTCACATTTTGGAAATGCCCCTCGATTTTGGAGCAAGCAGACACGGTTCCGATATGGGACCTTCAGCTATTCGTCTGGCTGGAATTAAAGAAAAGCTGGAATCACTTGGTCATAAAACCTTTGAGCATACAGATATTTTTAAGGCAGCTTCCCAGGAATACGAGGAGCCCGGAAATCCAAAAGCAAAATACATAAAACCGATTGTTTCCGCCTGTACAAGTCTTGCCCGCCAAGTTGAAGCTATTACAGCAGCTGGAGATTTTCCACTTATTCTTGGCGGCGACCATTCCATTGCCCTTGGTTCAATAGCCGGCCTTTCTGCAACCATGAAAAAACGTGGTCAGACTCTGGGTGTTCTTTATGTAGATGCTCACGGCGATTTTAATACACCGGAAACAACTCCAAGCGGCAACATCCACGGTGAATGTCTTGCAGCTTCTGCGGGGCTTGGTCTTCCAGAGCTTACAAATCTTTATTTTGAAGGCCAGAAGGTCGACCCAAAAAACATCTGCTTTTTAGGTTCCCGCGATCTGGACAAAGGCGAAAAACAGCTGATGAAGCAGGCCGGCGTAACAGTTTTTACAATGAGCGATATTGATTGCCTCGGTCTTCCAGCCGTAATCCGCCAGGTTCTTGCATTTTTCAAAAAGGTTGATGTTATTCACGTCAGCTTCGACATGGACGTCCTTGACCCAATGTTTGCACCCGGAACCGGTATTCCACTTCCAGGCGGCCTTACAAACCGCGAAGCCCTCCTTATTATGGAAGAAATAGCCGCCACCGAAAAAGTCTGCTCCGCCGAAATCGTAGAAGTTAACCCAATTCTTGACGTGCGCAATCAAACTGCTATTTTAGCGGTAAGCCTTGCAGCACGTTTGCTTGGGGAAAGACTCTACTAGTTCTGCTGACACGAAATCGAAAGTTTGTTTGTTGAGGAAGATTAAACAAAGAGCTAATTATTTTGAATAAAGGAATACATTCCAGATTTATCACCACTGATTTCGATATCACAGGCAGTAAACAAAATGAAATTAGGTTCAAGATAAAGCCCTGAGTCAGAGTTTAAAAAAACTTTATAGAAATCAAGCGAAGCAAGTTTTGCAAAAGAATCATCTTCAGATAAATTATATTTTTCCATAATGTGCTTGGTCATAGCAATAACGCATAAACCTTTTGCAGTTTGGATTTTTGATTCACTCATCATTAACTCCATTTAATTTCTATAAAGCTTTTTATTAATTTTTCTGCGATATCCTGTTTTCCTATAAAGTATTGTGTTCCGAGATTTTCTGGTTCAAGATTTTTTAATAAAACTTCTTTTGCTTCTTTTGAACCAATTTCTCCATAAAGTTCCTGCCAATATGCTCTTAAACACAACAAAGTATTGTCATCAGCTGTTGGTCCAATAACTAAATCATAATTATGAGGTGTACCACCTTGTTCTCGACACATTAAAACAAAATCCAACCATTCCATATCGGCTTTTTCAAAGTATTTAATATTAAGTGATGTTGCCATATAAAAGCCTTGGCCAAAATCTTTATTATTTCGACCTTTTGTTACATCAATTGTGTTTATTTGATAAACAGTCCCATGATAAAGGGTTTCAATAATTGGCAGAGACATAATATTCTATCTCCTTTGACATTTCTGTTTCTGTCATCGAATCAAATACATCTGGACATTTTGCTATATAGTTGAGGATTTTATATTTCTTATCAAGTTCAAGAAAATCAGAGGTAGAAAGATTATGTTCCTGACGATATTTTTCAGAAGCCAGAAACATGAGAAAAATAGAATTATCTAACCGCAGATTTTTCATTTTATCACCGCTAACAATTTCTATAATTAATATAACATGGTTTATAGCAAAAATCTATCTTTTGTTTTACAAATGAATTGGAGTTGGTAAGAAAAGGCAAATAATTTTTCTGTACATTTTTATCTTAATTAAGGTATAATATATTGCCAAAAAAAATCATTGGAGAAGAAAATGTTTAAAAAACAGGACGAACAACCAAAAAAGAAAAAGGGATGTTTACGAAAATTGCTTTCAATAGCAGGTGGAGTAATTATTGTTGGAATTGTATTAGTTTGGTTATCTGACGATAATAGCACAGATTATATTTCTGACGAACAGATTGCTGCAGCTAATAGCGAAGAGGAAGTTTCTTTTGATGACTTCCTTGGCTCGCTTTTTGACTGGTACGGTTATATCCCGGATGATTATGATCAGTACTACGATAGTTACGATGATTTCTATAGCGGAAGCTGGAATCCTGATGATTACGATTTGTATGACAATTATAATCCTGAGTACGCAAGTTATTATTATGATGATTATGGATATGGTTACGAAGGCGAATCCAGCGATTACGATTATGATTATTATGATGATTATTACGACTATGGCGATGACTACTATGATGATGATGGCGGCTATGGTTATGGTTATGATTATGGCGCAACCGAAGATGATTACGACAGTTATTATAACAACTACGATGATGAAAGTTATGATTCCTATGATGATTCAGACAGCAGTGATACCGGAAGCAGTACAACCACACCACAAAACGATTACGTTAATCCACTTGCACCAAAAGGTGGCAAAACACCAAAAACTTTCGATACATCAAATACTCCAACAAGAAAGCTTATTACAAAAGCAGATTTTGAAAAAACAAATACAGACAAAAGAACAACCTCTGAAAAACGAAATCTCTTTATTAACTGTGCAAAAGCTTACATGGGTTCCCCTTACGTTCTTGGTGGCGAAAGTAAAAGCGGCATTGACTGTTCCGGTTTAATTTACATGGCAGCTCAGCAATCCGGCTTAGGAAAGCTTCCACGAACAGCTAAAACCCAGTATTCTATTGCTCAGAAAATTACAGATAACCAGCGTGAACCAGGAGATTTAATTTTCTTCCAGGCCAATAATACTATCTCTCACGTTGCTATCTACCTTGGCGACAACCAGGTTCTCCATTCCATCAGCGATGGTCCAAAAACCGGTGTAGTAACTTCCAAGCTTTCCGAAAAATATTGGAAACAACATTACTATGGTGCCGGCCGCATTTTTGATGATTAATGAGAAAAAGATTTAGATAAAACAAAAACCGTGGTTTGTTGCCACGGTTTTTTTATACTTGAAAAATGTTTTGAAGATAGGCTAGGGATTGGAACCTCCTGAAAAAAAACACTTGTCGAAAATACCGTTTTGTTATTATTTTTAAAGATAAACATTCTTTTTAGAGGTATTCACACATGGCAAAATATCAGTTTCAAACAGAAGTTAATCAGCTTCTGAAATTAATTATTCATTCACTTTATTCAAATAAAGACATTTTTTTGCGCGAGATTGTTTCTAATGCTTCGGATGCATTGGACAAATTAAAGTATCTTACGGTTTCGGATGAGGCTTATAAGGCAATCAAGTTTGAGCCGAGAATCGACATCACTTTTGACGAGGCAACA
>JAEETM010000038.1 GCA_016290335.1 Treponema sp.
TAACCGATCTTTATGATATGGAAAACCACGATGAAGATGACATGCTTGATGACTGGTAATCTTCAAATTAACTAATGCAAAATCAGGACAGCTCTTCGGGGCTGTCTTTTTTTATAAGTTACTGTGTTTTTTATGTTACCAAAACTATTCTCGAACGTTATATATTGGATATAGGTAATTATATTTATTGGGAGAAATCATGTCATTTAAACAAAGAATATTGTGCATCGTTTTGAGTTTATTCACTACTTTATCTTTTGCAGACTCATTTTTTGGAGATGATACAAAAGAATATGCTTCGTTTATGGACAAAGGTTTTGTTGTAAAAGCTGACGCCAGCTATAGTTATAATGCCTGGATTCCTAATAAATCTTATCTTCTTGATTATTCTACAAAGGGTTTACCGCTTGCAAAGTTCGATACAGAAATAACATTTAAGCGCATTTTTCCTACAATACGTTTTTCATGGGAAACTGCTTATTTTGATGTAAAGAATATTGGAAATCAAAAGGGTCTGTTTCTTCAGCATGAAAAAAATGACGGCTTGAAATCATCTTATAACAAAATAAAAGGTATTGTAGGACTTGGAAGAATATTGGGAAGTAATTTTTATAATCAGCATTACAATCCCTGGAGAACTAATTCAAACGTTTCTCTTTATTATAACCGCGAAACCTTTAGAATAGGGGTGTCTCCAAAGGTAGAAGGCTTGCGCTACTGTGACTTTGAAGGCGACTTAAAAGGTTTTCCAACTGATAAAACAATATACCAATACACTAAGTTCGAAGAAATGGGTGTAGATATTAATTCAAACGGAAAAATGATTCTTCCTGCTATATTTTCCCTATTCTTTATTAATTCAAACAGCAGTATGGATTTTGGCATAACTAATCTTGATACTACAATCGGTCCCTATTTTAGTATGTGGCAAAAACCATATTCGGTTACACAGATTATTACTACCGGCAAAACTACTGGAAGTGAAAAAGACATTTATTCAGCAAGATTTACTTCCTTTGGTGCAGTAGAAAAGTGGTGCTATGCCGGTGAATATTTTTACTTTAATAATAAAATGAACTGGGGTTTTGCTATAGTTCAACTTACAAAATCAAGTATTTTAAGTGACAGTACTTCGCCAATTTTTATGCAGTTTAATATTGAACCGGAACTTGGCGTACATCTGCCTCTGCTAAACCATCATTGTATTTTAAGCTGTTATGCAAGCGGTAACTGGGGCTGTTTGCTTGGTGTTACAATCAGCAATGAAGATGATAAGATTCTTGCATTTTCAAGCTTTATAAACAGCGATGTAATTCTAAAAGGAACTCTTGCCGTTACCTTCCTGCTTTAATTCATTTTGTCTGGTTTTATTTTGCAAGCTTATAATACTTGCTTCTATTTTTAATTTCTGTAAACTCAATTACTTTCATTCGGGAAAGCACCCAGAGAATAAGATGTGCTTTTTTTGCGGCTTCGGCAGGATATTCTTTTGATGCAGAAAAAGCCTTGTAAAGATCTTTTGCACAGAAGCTTTCCGGTAAGTCTGCTGGAAGAAGCTTTATGTAATCATCAGCACTTTTGAATTGGTTTGTAGCAATAATTTCTTCAAGTCTCTTATTTGTTTTTATCCAATCGTGTTTAAATCTCCGCTTTTTATTGCTTGATTGAACAGATTTGCTTGTGCGCTTACGTTCTTCAATCATTTTTATCTGCAGGACTTCCAGAGTAAAGTTTTTATTTAAAAGAACTGGGTAAATGCCTGTGAGTTCATCAAAAATAGAGTAGATTGTCTGCTTTTTGGGGCTTTTTCTTTTGGAAAGAATGTTACCATCATCATCATAAAGAAGGACTTTTTTTTCAGCTATTATTGGATAAACAACTGTAATTTTACCGCCGCCTTCCAGTGTTGTCATAAGCTTTGGCAGCAGTTTAGAAAGATTCTTTGTCTGTATTTCAATAATGCCATCCTCGTCTGTAACAATATCATAAATATAGCCATTGAGCTTTACTTCTGTTCTTCCGTTTTTTGTAACCGAATAAAGAGTCTTAAGTGTGTTGTGGAGGCTGCTTTCGTTGTAAGTATTTATAGTGGTGGGCATATTTAACCTATACAAACTACTTATATTAATTAAAGTATTTTTGTGTATATCTTATTGTTAAAAAAAATGTGCATTTTTTTAATTATTGGTAAAAAATTGCGTTGACTTTAGTAATTTTTGCGGTAAAATGGTTGATAAGTGGGAAAAAGTGGTAAAAAGTGGAAGTAAGTGGGTATGAATCTTCTGACAGGTGAATACAATAATACGATTGATGATAAAGGACGCGTCTCGTTTCCGGTAAAATTGAGAGCGGCTATTAATCAAGATGTACTTATAGTCACCAAGGGTTCAGGATCTTGCTTATGGCTTTTTACTGCTGAAGAGTGGGACTCTTTCCAGTCAAAAATAATGGGCAATGCCTCTATTTTCAATAAAGAAAATATGATGGTTGTACACAAATATATTGCTCCTGCCCAGGATATTGAGTTTGACAAGAATGGACGCCTATCTATTCCACAGAGCTTACGCGAATATGCCGGATTGACTAAAGAAATAACGATTTTGGGAATGGCCAAGTTCGTTGAGATTTGGGATTCACAGGCATATAAGGATTATCTCGCTGCTTGCGATGAATCTGGTGCTGAAGAAAACTTTAGCAGCATAAGCTTTTAAAAAGCAAAAAAAAGAATTATATAAAGGGTGGAAGGGGATTTAGCCGACGCGGTTGGCCTTATGGTTGACCGTGTTCGGTGTCTTTGTCAAAAATGGAAATTGTGCATAAGCCGGTTCTTCTTAATGAATGTCTCGAGCTCTTGTCGCCGGAAGGTGAGCCGTACGAAAAGTGTGCCGTCATGGTTGATTCAACCTTGGGTGAAGGCGGTCATTCCTATAATTTCCTTAAAAAATACAAAAATCTCTCGATAATCGGCCTTGATGCAGACAGCGTAATTCAGAAGCGGGCTAAGGAACGTCTTTCTGAGTTTGGCGACAGAATGAGCTTTTACAACGGCTGGTTTAATGATTTTTACGCTGATTATCCCGAGAGCTTTCCAAAGCCCGATATTATATTGTTTGATCTTGGTATTTCGGTTTTTCATTATGAAAAATCGATGAGGGGCTTTTCTTTCAGGTATGATGAAAAGCTTGATATGAGGTTGAACGAAAATGCAGGACCTTCGGCTGGTGATCTGGTAAATGAACTGGCAGAAGATAAGCTTGCAGATTTGATTTACTTGTATGGGGAGGAAAAATTAAGTCGTAGGATTGCAGCTGCAATTGTAGAAGCGCGGAAGAGTGGAAAAATTGAATCTTCTAAAGCGCTGGCCGAAATTATCTGGAATGCAGTTCCAGCTAATTACAGGTATGGTCCAATTCATCCGGCAACAAGAACCTTTCAGGCTTTAAGAATTGCGGTAAACGGTGAACTAAAAAGATTGCCGGCTGCCTTGCATAGTGCCTTCAACGACTTAAAAGTAAATGGAAAAATGGGAGTGATAACTTTTCATTCCCTGGAAGATAGAATTGTAAAAAATTATTTCAGGAACCTTGGAAAACAGTGTGTCTGTCCGCCTGAGGTTGCTGTTTGCAGGTGTGGCGGAGAGGCCTGTGCGGAAATTATTACGCGTAAGCCTGTTTGTCCGTCGCAGGAGGAAATAAAGGATAATTCGCCTTCACGCAGTGCTAAATTGCGTGTTGTGAGAAAATTGAGGGATGCGTCTGAATATAGATTAAGCGGTGTAATAGGATATTAAAAGTGAATCAGATTAAAAAGAACAGATTAAAAAAAGGAATTGAAGTTTTTCTCATCATCATTTGTGCAGTAAGCATTCCTGCTTTGCTCTGTCTTTATGGATTCCAGGCTAAACGCTATACAGACTTAACTAAGGAAATAAAAGAGCTTGAATCAAAACAGGAACAGCTCATTGAAGATAATAAAAAACTTGTAGGCGAAATAAGCATCCTTTCAAGTGCTGAAAGAATTGAAAAAATAGCCGTGGAGGAGCTTGGCATGCACAAAGCCGAAAGTGATGACATTGTCCGTGTAGAAATGACGGGGGAGAAAAAATGACAGATAACGAAAAACAATCTTCCCTGTTAAATATGAATCAGCTTCTCATGGCAACCGGTGGACATCCGCTTTTCGACATGAAAGAATACTGTTTTACTTCGGTTCATACGGACAGCCGTAATGTTACTCCTGGTTCTTTATTTGTTCCTTTACGTGGTGAAAATCAGAACGGTCATAAATATATTCCTCAGGCACTTGAAAAGGGTGCTTCTGTTGTGTTTGTAGATGAAAAGGAATATTTTGAAAATCGAAGTGTTTATGAAGAGCTTTGCGGCAAGAATCCGTCTGTTGCATTTGTCTGCGTTGACAATAACCTTCGTGCTTTACAGGATGCCGCAGAAGCTTATGTGGCTCAGTTCCCGGAATTAATAAAGATAAGTATTACCGGTTCAAGTGGAAAAACAACTACAAAAGAAATGTTAGCTTCTGTTTTACGCCAGCATTTTGGAAAAGAAGGACTTATCTGTACAGAGGGTAATCTTAATTCAGAAACAGGACTTCCGCTCTCTGTATTTAAAATAAAGGGTAGCGAAAAAGTTGGCGTTTTTGAAATGGGAATGAACCGGGTTGACGAAATTGGCGAAATCTCTAAGGTATTAAAATCTAAGTACGGGATCATAACAAATATTGGAAATGCTCATATTGGTATTCTTGGTTCACGCGAAAATATTGCCAGGGAAAAACGCAAGTCATTTAATTATATTCCGGTAGACGGTGCGGCTTTTGTTCCTGCAGATGATGGTTTTGCAGATTTCTGTACGGAAGAAGTAAAGGGTAAAGTTGTAAAATATGGTGCAGCCTGTGCTGGAGCTTTTGGCGTTGAGTTCATTAAGGATGACGGACTGGCAGGAACTGTGTTCTCTGTAGATGGAGTTGTTGTAAAGCTGCCGCTGAGTGGTAAGTATAATTATCAGAATGCGCTTGGTGTAATTGCGCTTGCTAAAGAGCTTGGAGTAACGGCTGCTGAAATTAAAGCTGGCCTGGAAGAAATATCGGCGGTTTCCGGCAGAATGGAAACTAAGGAAATAAAAACTGTTACCGGTAAATCTGTCCGCCTGATTGCAGACTGTTATAATGCAAACCCTGATTCAATGGGTAAGGTGATTGAGTTCTGCGGTGAATTGGAAACTGAGGGAGCTGGTACTGGTGCCACAGGTTCTGATGCCACGGGTGCTGCCAGAAAGGTTTTTGTGCTTGGCGATATGAAGGAGTTGGGAGATAAAGCTGCCGCCGAGCACCGGGGAGTTGCACAGAAGGTTATTGCCGCGGGTGCAGATTATGTCTGTCTTGTCGGCCCTGAAATGCAGAACGCAGCAGATTATTTTGAAGAAAATCACTATCACAATTATTCATATTTTAAAGCTAATGATGAAGCAGGTTTTAAGCTGATTGCAGAAAAACTGCTTTCAATTCTTGATAATGGGGACATTCTTCTTTTAAAAGGCTCTCACAGTATGGCACTTGAAACTATAATTCCTCTGCTTGAAGGAGGTGAAGAATGAACCAGTATAATTTTAATGCACACCGACTTCAGGGTGGAGATGGCTATTACCGCTGTGATATAGGACTATTGGTTTCTATGATTCTTTTGTGGGGAACAGGCCTGTTTACAATGCTTGTATGCTCTCAGAATTATGCTGCCCGCTTCTTTAATGGTGATGCGCTTTATTTTGTAAAGAGACAGCTTATCTGTTCTGCAGTTGGTCTGGGTTTCTTTATGGGCTTCCTGTTTTTAGACATAAAAGTAATAAAGAAGCTTATATTCTACATTGTTTTAGTAACAATAATTCTTTGTGTGCTTACTTTTATAAAACCGCTTTCAATTGAAAAAAACGGTGCAAGACGATGGATTAAAATGCCATTCAAGTTTACTTTTCAGCCTTCTGAGCTTGTTAAGTTTTCGCTTGTTCTTTATCTTGCAAGTTATTTTGACAAGCAGTTCTCTCTTACTAATGAAGATGAACGCGATGTTATGCCTTGTGTAGTAGTCTTTATGATAATGGTCCTTCTTGTTCTGTTGCAAAAGGATTTTTCTACAAGTGTTTTCCTTGTTTTAATAGGGGTACTCCTTTTCTTTGTTTCAGGAGCCAAATTAAAATGGCTCATCCCTTTTATAATAATTGCAATACCGCTAGCTTTGCTTCTTATTTTTTCGGAACAGTATAGAATAAACAGACTCATAGGATTTATACGCCCGTCACAGGGAGAATCTTCATTTAACTATCAGGCTAATGCAGCCAAGAGTGCAATAAGTGCAGGAGGAATCTGGGGTTCTGGAATTGGAAGAGGACTTTCAAAATTAAACAGTATTCCGGAAGTTCAGGCTGATTATATTTTTGCCGGATTAACTGAGGCAATGGGATTTATCGGTGTAATTCTTTATTTGATGATGCTGGCATTTTTTGCCTGGCGAGGTTACAGAACTGCGTATAAATGTCCGAACCGATTTGGGGCTTATGGAGCCTTTGGCTGTGTATCTGTAATAGTTGTACAGTCAATCATTAACTGTATGGTCGTTTGCGGACTTTTGCCAACAACAGGAATACCACTTCCGTTCTTTTCAGTCGGAGGTTCATCAATAATCGTAACACTGGCAATGTGCGGCTTTATATTAAATGCTTCGCGGTGTGAAGAGGATGACGAAGAAGTGAGTTTTGGTGATGAAATCACAATAGAATCGCTTACGGTATTGTAAAGAAAAATTAGGAAAAGGAATAAAAAAAAGGATAAGGGTGAATATTATGGGGCTGCTTATGAGTGATGAGTATAATTACATTGACAATGAAAAACTAGATGTCGCAGTAAAAAAAGAAGAAGACCTCGATGGAAAGAAGATAAAAATAATAAAGATTGTCTTCTGTGTTCTTTGTTTTTTTCTAGCAGCAGAGCTTGTTGTGTATAAATATATTATTCCTTGTTTTGACAGCCCTAAGGTTACCGTTAACGGTCAGAAAACTTATACAGGCGAAGAAATTGCCATAAAGCTGCTTCCTATGAACAGCTCAAACTGGCTTAATTTTGATGTTGAAGGTGCAGTAGCAATTCTTTCTTCTGAACCGGGTTTTGAAAAAGTAAGTGTTGAAAAAAAGTTCCCCGATAAGATTTTTATTGATGTAATTGAACGGGAGCCTGTTGCTGTAACCTTTGTTGATGAAGCAGGATATTCAAATCCTATGCAGATTGATAGAAGTGGTGTATTATTCCCTATCAAAAATAAAGAAGCTTTTGAAACTGCTGGAGTGCCTATTATTTCAGGTTTGCCGGTTGAACATATGACGGGTGGAATGCATATTTCTCCAAAGTATAAACCGCTTATAGAACAGGTTTCAAAAATAAAAAACTTAAAGCAGAATTATTTTGCCGGACTGTCTGAAATCTGCGTAATTCCAAAAGAGATTGGTACTTATGAACTTGCACTTATTCCATCTCAGTCTAAAATAAAAGTATTGATTGGCCGAACATTAGATGAAGAATCGTTAAAATATATGATGGTTGTACTCGATGTTGTGAATCTGTTAGACACCGAGTTTTCTGAGGTTGATTTACGATACGGTTCTGTATCCTGTAAGAAATAGGGGGATTGGGGTAATGGCTGAAGAAAAATGTATAGTAGGTCTTGATATAGGAACGAATGTTGTCCGCGTTGCGGTTGGTGAAATTGATTATGAAGGAAAATTAAGTATAGTTGCAACATCTTCAAAAAAATCGGCAGGAATCAGAAACGGTGTTATAGTAAATATAGAAGATGCTAAAGATGTAATAAAAGACGCAATTGAATCAGCAGAGCAGGAAGGTGGTGTTATTGTAACTTCGGTAATTGCTTCTGTTGGTGGAAAACATATAGAAAGTGAAAACTGTACCGGTATAGTACCAATTACAAGCATAAAGAATAACAGCCGTACAGTTACCGAAGAAGACCGTGAAAGAGCAATAGCAACTGCTACAGCTATCAATTTTCCGGCTGATAGAGAAATAATTCATGTAATTCCGCAGGATTATCTTGTTGACGGTATTGGACGAATTGCAGATCCTGTAAACAGACTTGGATACCGTCTGCAGGCAAAGGTTCATATTGTTACAGCTGCAAAAACTGTTATTCAGAATATGCGTTCCTGTGTAAACAGAGCTGGTTATGAGCTTGATGCTGTTATGCTTAAATCTCTGGCAGAGGTACAGGCGGTTTGTCATGAAGATGAAATGGAGCTTGGGTCAATCATTATAGATTTGGGTGCAGGAACAACAGATGTAATTGTACTTTACCAGGGGGCTCCAATCAGTACTGCTTCTGTGGAAGTTGGCGGTAATGCTGTAACTCATGATATTGCTATTGTAACAGAAATACCTGTAGCGGCCGCAGAAAAAATAAAAATGGAATCAGGCTGCTGCTGGCTTCCTGGAATTGAAGAGGATGAAGATGTAATTTTGCCTGGTGTTGGTGGCAGGGCTCCTGATGTTATTGGAAGAAAAGAGCTTTGCGAAATCATACAGGCAAGAATGGAAGATATTTTTACAATGGTAAAAGCTGCCATAATAAAAAATACAGAAGAGAAAGTTAAGCAGCTTTCGGGGAATATTATACTTACAGGTGCTGGTGCAAATATGGAAGGTATTGTGGACCTTGCACAAAGCGTTTTCAAAACTTCATCTGTAAGAAAAGGTATTCCGGAAAATCTTGGCGGAATCGAAGAGAATTATAGAAATCCAGAGTTTGCAACTGCGGTAGGACTTATTGTTGCAAACAAAGGAATCTTGCAGAAGCGTGAAAATAAAAGAAAAGCAAAGAAGAATACATCAAAGGGCACAGACAAGGGGAATATTCTGAAAAGACTTCGAAAAATGTTTTTCTAAAAAATGGTTTATTCATAAAAGGGAGGAGATATGAATTCATCAGATTTAATGATTATTGCAGAGGGAGTGGACGAAGATGTTGATTCAAAAGTAGTTAACAAAGGTAGTCCAACCGTAATTAAGGTGATTGGTTGTGGTGGCGGTGGCGGAAATGCCGTAAATCGTATGATCGATGCGAATCTTCAAGATGTTGAATTCATATCGATTAATACTGATTTACAGGCCCTTGAAGGTTCCAGAGCCCAGCAAAAGCTTGCAATCGGTCAGAAAGTAACAAAAGGTCTTGGTTCTGGTGGAAAACCTGAAATTGGTGCTCAGGCTGCAGAAGAAGATAAAGAGCTTATTACGAATGTGTTGCGCGGTGCCGATATGGTTTTTGTTACTGCCGGTATGGGTGGCGGTACAGGAACTGGTTCTGCTCCTGTAGTTGCAAAAATTGCCCGAGAACTTGGAGCTCTTACAGTTGCAGTTGTAACAACGCCTTTCAGCTTCGAAGGTCCGGTTAGAATGAGACAGGCTAAAGAAGGACTTGAAAAGCTCCAGGCAGAAGTTGATTCTTTGATTGTTATTCCTAACGAAAAAATACTTGATGTTGTACCGGAAGATACTCCTGTTCTGGAAGCATTCCGTCAAGCAGATGATGTTTTAAGACAGGGTGTGGAAGGTATTTCAAACATTATCACCAGTAAGGGTGATGTAAATACTGACTTTGCAGATGTTAAGAATACAATGCGGGGACAGGGAAAAGCAATTTTGGGAATTGGAATTAGCGAAGGTGAAAACCGTGCTGTTGAAGCTGCAACAAATGCTATTGAAAATCCTATGATTGCAGATTCCGATATAAATGGAGCAAAGAATATTCTCATAAATATCTGTGCTTCAGATAAGGTTTCCATGAAAGAAGTTAATGCTATTTGTACGGTTATTAATTCACGTGCAGCAAACGATTTCAATATGTATTGGGGACAGGTTACTTCTCCGCAGATGGGTGACAAAATCAGCGTTACAGTTATTGCAACTGGTTTTGATCCTTCAGCAAAAGCTTCCGAGAAAAAGGCAGAAGCTGCTGTTGCTGTTGAAGAAACACCAGTTTACGATGAAAATGTAATGAGATCTTCAGAGTTTTCCAGCTTGTTACAGACAAAGAAACCTGTAAATCAACAGGCATTCAGATCTCAGAATGGTTTGCAGAAGGATGACAATATGTTTAAATTTAGTTCAGTTCCAACTGCAAATGGAGGGGATAAAGACAAGCACGATAAATGGGGAGAGTCATTGCTCGATTTTGGTCAGGAAAGCCCTATTGATTCTCAGCCGTCAAGAAAAATACTTAATCCACCTGCTAATTATACTATGCAGGATGATCTTTCTCAGCCGGCAATCTGGCGAAGAAAAAAGTATGATAAAGGAATTAGTCTGACGGATTAGAAAAGGCCATTATAGAATGACTATTGATTTTCTTTTGGAACAGTTTTATTCAGATTTAATTCTTGTAAGAAGAAGCTCGGTACAGACTGCTGAAACCTACAGAATTTCGAGCGAAGAGTTTCTGAACTGGCTTGTTTCCGAAAGAATAAAGCTGCGTGATGTAACAGCTCAGAACTTAATCTACTATTTCCGGATGAGGAAAACAAATGAGTGTTCTGAGCTTACAATTGCAAAAGATATTTCGGGTATAAGGGCATTTGGTGAATATCTGGTACGAAAAGGGTACTGGACAGAAAACCATGCCCTTTTGCTTGATAAACCGCGTGCGGCAAGAAACCTTCCTAAAGTGCTTACTGTTGAAGAAGTTGATAAGCTGCTTTCCTTTATTGATACTTCAACACTTTCCGGTAAACGCGACGATGCTCTTTTTGAGCTGATTTATTCCTGCGGCTTGCGAATAAGCGAAGCCTGCGACTTAAAAATATCCAACGTACATTTAAACGAGCATTTGATTATGGTGCATGGAAAAGGTGATAAAGAGAGGATTGTCCCCTTTGGTGAACGCGCTGAACAGAAGCTTGTTTTCTATTTAAATGAAGTACGTCCATCCCTTGTAAACGGCAAGTCTGTTCCTGAGGTTTTTGTAAACTATAAGGGCGAAAGAATCTCCCGAAAAGGGGTGTGGAAACGGTTCCACGAGCTGGAACAGCTGGCTGGAGTAAATGCAAAGGTCCATACACTCCGCCATTCGTTTGCAACCCATCTTCTAAGCGGTGGCGCCGATTTGCGCTCTGTACAGGAGCTTTTAGGCCATTCAGACCTTGCAACAACGCAAATATACACCCATGTTACCGATGACCAGCTGAAAAAAGCACACGAAACATATTTTACCGATTGACAATCATCCAATAATGATAAAAAATAAAAGCGGGTGGATGATTATGAAAAAAATAAGTTCTGTTGTTTTATCCTGCATATTTTTAGTGACTGTATTATTCGGGGTCTCTTCCTGTAGTGTTTCTAATAAGAAGATAATGAGATACCAGCGGCTTGAAGAAGGCGTTGAAAGTCCTACAACAGTAGAAGAGCTCAAAGAAGCAATCTCAAAATACGAAGAACGTGTTGCAGACATTCAACTTGCCCAGAGTCAGATTGGAATCTGGTACAAGATTCTTGGTACACGTTACCTTGATACAAAAATGTACGGCGAAGCATTAAAATGCTTTGAAGAAGCATTAAAATACTATCCAAACAATCAGAACCTTTATTATTACGTTGGCGTTTGTGCCGGTTATATGTCTCATACCGCACTCGATTATAATGCCAGCGGAACAAACGAAGTAAAATACAATTACCTTAAGCTTGCAGAAGAAGCTTATCTGCGGGCTATAGAAATAGAAGAACGTTATGTAAGGGCTTTGTACGGTCTGGGTGTTCTTTATGTATTCGAGCTGAACGAACCTGAAAAAGCAATTCCTTACCTTGAGCGTTCACTTGAAATAGATACAAAAAATATAGATGCAATGTTTGTGCTTGCAAGAGCATATTATTCATCTTATGAGTTTGATAAATCTGCAGATATGTACGATAAAATCATATCTGTAACAAAATCGGCCGAAACAAAGGCTACAGCGGAGGAAAACAAAAAAACAGTACTAGATGCAGCCTACAGCAACTAATTCATCCGATTTTTCAGAAGATAAAAAACTTTTAGTGCTTTCTCTGGCAAGAATTACGTTTCTTTCTTTTGAAGAAAAGCTTTTTTTAGAGAAAAATCTTGACAGTGCCATTGACCTTGCATTAATGTCTATAGATGATATATCTTTGCGTATACACAGACCGTTAGTAAAGGCTGTCTGGGATGGTCAGGAAAACCTTAAGATGGCAAAGGTTGCACTCCATTATTGTGGTCTTCTTGGAGTAAAGCTTATTCATCACTCAGATGAATGTTACCCGGAGCTGCTTCGCCAGATTGCTGACCCGCCTTTTTTACTGTTTTGCAGGGGTGATGCAGGGCTGCTTTCTAAAAGGAGTGTTTCTGTTGTAGGAACAAGGCAGCTTACTCCGGATGGTAAAAATGCTGCTTACAGCTTTGCTTACGATGCAGTGAATGACGGCTGCTGTATTGTTTCGGGACTTGCTGCAGGTGCTGATAGTTTTGCACACCGGGGAGCGGTTGGGGCCTGGTTTGATGCGGTAGAGAAAAAGCTTCCGACTGAGCAGCTGGAAAAACTTGGAAGAACAATTGCTGTAATTCCAAGTGCAATAGATGAAATTGTGCCGAATGGAAATAAAAGGCTTGCTGAACAGATTTTAAAAACAGGCGGCTGCATTATAAGTGAGTATGAGCCAAAGATTGGAATGGCAACATGGCATTTTGTGGCACGTAATAGAATTATAGCGGGGCTGTCTCCGGCAACCGTTGTAATAGAAGCTCCAGCAGGAAGCGGGGCTTTAATAACCGCCGATTTTGCGCTTGAATATAACAGAGACCTTGCTTTTCATCAGGCGGCATTTGGAGAGATGGCTGCTTCTGTGGCAAAAAGGGTTAGTGCCAGGCTGCAGAAGGATTATGAGGCAAAAAAAGTAAGTAAATATAAAGTAGAAAATACACCGGACAAGTATCTTGAAGCTGGTGCTCCGATAGTCAAAAACTATAAAGATTATTGTGAGTATCTTTCAGAAGAGCCGGGAAAAAGAGTAAACACAACCGAACAGCAGTTGTTGTTTAATCTTAAAGAAGGAATCTAAAAACGGAAAGAAGTCTTGGAAAATAAAGAAGGATTTTGAGAAATGGCAGCAAAGAAGAAAAATGCACAAAAAACTCTTGTAATCGTAGAGTCTCCTACAAAAGCACAGACAATAGAAAAATATCTTGGCCCCGGCTATACGGTAAAAGCTTCGCAGGGACATTTAATTGATTTGCCTAAATCAAGACTGGCAGTTGATGTTGATAATAATTTCCAGCCTGAATACATTACAGTTCGCGGAAAGGCAAAGCTGCTTAAGGAATTACAGAAGGAAGCAAAAAAATCAGATGTTGTGCTTCTTGCATCGGATAATGACCGCGAAGGAGAAGCTATTGCCTGGCATTTGAACAATGCAATAAAAGACAAAACAGAAGCTAAAATCAACCGAATCGTATTTAACGAAATCACTCCAACTGCAATTACAGAAGCAGTAAAAAATCCCGGTGAAATTGTAGAAGCAAAGGTAAATGCACAGAAGGCACGCCGTGTTCTGGACAGACTTGTAGGTTATAATCTCAGCCCGATTTTGTGGAGCAAGGTAAAAAACGGTCTTTCTGCTGGACGCGTTCAGTCGGTTGCTTTAAGACTTATCTGCGAGCGTGAGGATGAAGTTGAAGCCTTCCTTCCTGAAGAATACTGGAGCCTGGATGCAGATTTCCAGAAGGGTAAAACTACCTTTACTGCACAGCTTGTAAAATATAAGGGCGATACCCCTGAATTAAAATCAGAAGAAATCGTAAAGAAAATCATAAACGAAATTGAAGGTTCGCCTTGTGTAGTTTCTGCAATCAAGAAGACCGAAAAAACTGTAAGACCAAAGCCTCCGTTTACAACATCAAAATTACAGCAGGCTGCTGCTAACAGACTCGGTTTTACTTCAAGAAAAACAATGCAGATTGCCCAGCAGCTTTACGAAGGTATTACAATCGGTTCAAACCGTGTTGGTCTTATTACTTACATGCGAACAGACTCAGTTCGTATTTCCGAAACTGCTCTTGCTGATGTTCGAAAATGGATTACAGCAAATTATCCTTCTGATTTACCGGAAGAAGCAATTCATTATGCAGTTGGAAAAAGTGCACAGGATGCACATGAAGGTATCCGCCCGACATACACAGAATATTCACCTGAAAGCTTAAAGCAGTACATTGTTACAAAGCCTGGTCAGCCAGGAATTACAAATGACCAGTTTAAGCTTTATTCAATCATCTGGGAAAGATTTGTTTCTTCACAGATGAATAATGCAAAAATGGTAACAACGAGTGTAGAAATTGAAGCAGGCGATGCTTTGTTCAGAGTTTCTGCAAGCAAGATTACCGAAAAAGGCTTTTATAATGTAATCAAGCTTCTTACTTCAAAGGAAGATAAATCATCATCTCTGCCGGCAATGAAAGAGGGCGAAAACCTTAATGTTTTGAACTTCCACCCTGAGCAGCATTTTACACAGGGCCCTGCACGCTACACAGATGCTTCCATTGTAAGAATGCTTGAAGAAAAGGGAATTGGCCGGCCTTCAACTTATGCACAGATTATTTCAGTTCTTCTGGACAGATATTATGTTACAAGAAGCAACAAACAGCTTGTTCCGACACAGCTTGGCCGGATGATTAATAAAATCCTTGTTGAATCATTCCCGGATGTTATAAACGTTGAGTTTACTGCTGAGATTGAAAATGACCTTGATAAGGTGGAGCAGGATGAAATTGTCTGGAACAATCTGATTGGCGATTTCTACGGTTCATTTAAGGCTCACGTTGATGAAGTTATGAGCACACAGGAAAGCGTTAAAGGCTTCCTTGATGAAAAAACAGATAAACTCTGTGAGCTTTGCGGTAAACCTATGGTTAAAAAGCTTGGACGATTCGGCTTCTTCCTTGCCTGTTCAGGCTTCCCGGAGTGTCACAACACTAAATCTATACCGCTTGCTAAATGTCCTTGTAAAGATTGCGGTGGTGAAATTGTTGAGCGAAAAACAAAAGGCCGCGGAAAATCCTTCTATGGCTGTACAAATTATCCTAAGTGCCAGTTTATAACTCACTTTAAGCCTATAGACCAGTATTGTCCTGAATGCGGCTGGTTCCTTGTAGAAAAGTTCGACAAGAAAAATGGCAGCTATAAATCTTGTATCAATCCAGATTGTCATTATCTGCATTCTGCGGGTGAAGCTGCAGAAGTAATGCCGCAAGAGGGTGAAGAATAGATATTCGGGTCAAGCCCGAATATGACACAATGACCCGAATATGACATGGGGTGAAGAGTTTTTATGACCTTAAACGAGCTTGTTGAAGAGTTTCTGCTTTATCTTTCTGCCGTGCGAAATGTATCTGAAAATACGGTTGCCGGCTACAGAAATGATTTAACTCAGCTGCAAACTTTATTAACACCTGAGCTCGATGTAAAGTCAATTACCAAAGAAAATCTTCTTCTCTGCATTGGAGAGCTTTCCCGCCAGAAGAGGGCAGCCGCTTCCATAAACAGATTTATTTCTGCATTCAGAACACTTTTCAGTTATGCACGAAAGTTTGAATATATCGAAAAGGACCCTGCCATAGAAATAAAAACTGTGAAGCAGCCAAAAAAGGTTCCTAATTATATGACTCAGGCAGAAGTTCACCAGCTTTGCAATCAGCCGGCCGAAAATGAACTTTTGTGGCAAAAGCGCGATATGGCTGTTCTTGCAATGCTTTATTCTTCCGGCTGCCGAATCAGTGAGCTGCGCAATCTTAAACTTTCGGACTTTACGGATGGCGGTCGTGCGGCAATTGTTACCGGTAAAGGAAACAAACAGCGTAAGGTTTATTTTGCAGATAAAGCACGTGAATGTCTTGCTGAATATCTTAAGGACAGGGAACGGGTTTTAGCAGAAAAGAATGTTGCAGAAAAACCAGACCAGCTTTTTATAAGCCAGAAGGGTAAGCCTATTTCTGTAAACGGGCTGCGCTATATAATCACACGGTATTCCGGTGTAGAAGGTACAAATCATCATATAAATCCGCATGCATTCAGGCACACCTTTGCAACGACCCTGCTTTCCAACGGTGCTGACGTGCGCCTTGTTCAGGAAATGCTGGGCCATTCAAGTATAAGCACAACACAGAGATACACGCATATTACTACCGAAAAGCTGATAGAAACCTATAATAAGGCACATCCACACGGAAAAAGTGATTAATCATCTCCCTGCACACTAAATTATTTGCCGATATCTCATTTATTTATTATATTTGAAGCATATTTTTATTGGAGATAATAATGTCTAAAACTAAAATAAGAAGTACAACTATTCTTGCGGTTCGCCGCAATGGTCAGGTGGCAATGGCTGGAGACGGACAGTGTACACTTGGAGAAACGGTTTGCAAGGGTAATTCACGCAAGGTAAGAAAAATCTACAACGGAAAGATTCTGACTGGTTTTGCAGGAAGTGTTGCAGATGCATTTACTTTGCTCGATAAGTTTGAAGAAAAGGTAAAGGAATATAACGGCGATATTATGCGTTCTGCAGTTGAGCTTGCAAAGGCCTGGCGTACAGAAAGAAGCCTTCAGAAGCTTGAAGCAATGCTTCTTGTTGCAGATAAAGATAAAATCCTTTTGATCAGCGGAGATGGAAACGTAATTGAACCTGAAAAGGATGCAATTGCAATCGGCTCGGGCGGAAACTATGCTTATTCTGCGGCACTTGCTTATCTTGACAGCTCAGATTTGAGTGCAAAGGAAATTGCAGAAAGAAGCCTTCACATTGCAGGAAGCATCTGCATTTATACTAACGAAAACATTACGATTGAAACGCTGGAATAACAAGGAATAATAAATGGAAAACACAGAGAATAACGAACTTACACCAAAACAGATTGTAGAAAAGCTTAATCAATACATAATCGGGCAGGAAAAGGCAAAAAAGGCTGTTGCTGTTGCTTTGCGTAACAGATTCCGCCGCTTAAAGCTGCCTGAAGAAATCCGCGATGAAGTAGCACCAAAGAATATTCTTATGATTGGACCTACTGGTGTTGGTAAAACTGAAATTGCACGACGTCTTGCAAAATTGTGCGGGGCTCCGTTCCTTAAGGTTGAAGCTACAAAGTATACCGAGGTTGGTTATGTGGGCCGCGATGTAGAAAGCATGATCCGCGATTTGATGGCCGTTGGTTACAGTGATGTAAAAGCCGAAATGGAAGACCAGCTCAGGGAAAAATCACAGAGCATTGTTGAAGAAAGACTTCTGGACCTTTTGCTTCCTGGAACCGGTAAGAAAGATAAAGAAAAGCAGAAAAAAGAAGCTTCATCAAATGCTGCTCCAGATGGCGGTTTTATAACTCAGGCCGGCCCTAACGAAATAACAATTGACTTGAAGAAGGTCGCTGCTGATTTGCAGGATTCTTTTGGACAGGTTATACAGGAAGATGATGGATTAAAATCTGCTAATATTGACAGTTTTGATAATGGTGGTTCTGCCAATAGTTCAGAAGGCGATTCAGATAAGAACTCAACCCGAGAAAAGTTCCGCCAGTGGCTTAGAGAAGGCAGACTTGAAGAACGCGAAGTTGACCTGATGGTAAGCCGTCAGCAGTCAATGCCGAATATGGAAATTATTGCAGGCGGTTCAATAGATGATTTACAGAACAGCATGCAGGGAATAATTAATCTTATGAATGGCGGCGGTAGACCTAAAAAGCGTTCTGTCACAATTAAAGAAGCCCGAAAAATCCTTACTGAAGAAGTGCTTGATTCAATGGTTGACCACGACAAAATTGCTGACGAAGCTAAAAAGCGTGTAGAGCAGAGTGGAATTATCTTTATTGATGAAATTGACAAGATTGCCGTTCATGGTGAAAGCCATGGTCAGGACGTAAGCCGCGAAGGTGTCCAGCGCGATATTCTTCCGATTGTTGAAGGAAGCAATGTAAATACAAAGTTTGGAGTTGTAGATACAACCCATATCCTCTTTATTGCAGCCGGTGCGTTCAGTGTTGCCGCTCCAAGCGATTTGATTCCAGAGCTTCAGGGCCGTTTCCCTCTTCGTGTAGAACTTGATTCACTCCACAAAGAAGATTTTAAGAGAATCCTTCACGAGCCAAAGAACAGTCTTATTATGCAGTATACATCTCTGCTGGAAACAGAAGGTGTTAAGCTCAATATCACTGAAGAAGCAATTGACCGCATGAGCTTTGTTGCTGAAGATGTAAATGCCCGTGCTGAAAATATTGGTGCACGCCGTCTTCATACAATTATGGAGAAGGTGCTTGCAGACATTAACTTTGAAGCAGACGAGCATAAAGGTGAGACAATAACAATCGATGCGGCTTATGTAGATTCTAAGCTTACCGATGTAGTTCAGAGCGAAGATTTGTCCAGGTATATTCTGTAGGGAAATCAGTTTTATAAACACTTAAACAAAAAATAGCTTCCAGTCGAGTTTCGTATTTAAAAACCGCAGGCTCGCCTGCTACACGCTGATGTGCCTTGTAATTATATACGTTTGCCGCTAAAGCGGCAGCACATCAGAGTGTTTTTTAAATACGATCCTCTCCTTCGCGCTATTTTTTTTGAACACTATTTATAAAACTGATTTCCAACTTATTCTATAGGGTGGCTCTTAAAATCTTCCAGATTGAATGGTATTTACGTACATTAAGTAGCCGGTCATTTATTAGGTGGTCGGTGTATAGCTCGTAGTGGAGGCCTTCGTCGTCGGTGAAGTTGAAGTTGGTGCGGCTGAAAACTGAGCTGTCCGGGATTCTGCTGATTGGAAGCTCAAGTTTTTTGCAGTCAGAGGCTACGTCTGCCGGGCTTAGGCTTGCATCTGGTTCAAAAACAAAGCGGTCTAGGTAAAGGCTGAATCTGCCAGTACCAAGCAGCTTTTCTTCGTGGTCGGCATTTATAGTACGCAGACTTACTCCCTCATCATAAATCAGGGGCTTTTCTCCAGCAAATCCGGCCACATAATCCCTGTAAAAGCTTTCCTGCCAGGCATCCCATTCGCCGTAATGTTTAAATGGAAAAGCTTTATTTGTAAAAAATCCATATTCATCTAATTCAGTGCTGAGTCCACAGTTTGTACAGAAAACCGAGTTGTCTTTAGATTTTATGCTTCCAATCGTTTTACAGGCAGGGCAGACGCAAACCCCACATTCCATACCGTAAGCTAAAGCTTTTCCACGGTAGCGGATTGGTTTTTGAGACTGTTTTTCGTAAGCATCAAAATATATATCCTTGCTGATTAAATCAGTAATTTCCTGCTGAGACAGTTTTTTTAAGTCCTCGGGTGAATAAATGTTTACGATTTGTCCACTCCATCCGCCCTTGCCACCTTTTCGTCTGCCAAAGCCCCAGCGTGGAAGAGTAAGGTAACCGCCTTCAATTCGGACTGTAACAAGGGAGGCTCCAGAGATTTTTACCAGCTTTCCGGTTGCAGCCTCTACAGGTAAGGTTTTGCCGTTAAAGGTTCTGCCTCCTTCCGGGAAAATACAAACGCTTTTGCCTTCCTTGAGGTAGCGGATTGTTTTCATTACTGCGAGTGTGTCGGAGGCGCCTTTTATTTTAGAAATAGGTGCAAAGCCCCAGACAAGAAGCTTGGAAAAATTGCCTTTACGAAAGCAGTTTTCGCTGGCCAGAAAATAAAACTGGTTCTTTATCAGCCCGGCAAGTAGCAAGGGGTCGTAATCTGTTGTATGATTTGCAAGAATAATTGCAGGTTTTGGAAGTGTAACCGGTTTTGCAAAATCAAAATGATAAAAGAGTGTAAATACAGGACGTATAAGAGTAGAAACTATTCTATAGCAAGTGTTAAGCCGTCTTTCTGTGCGCGTTTTTATAATTTTTTGTTTTTTTTCGTCCTTTTCCATAATATCAGCAAAAAAAAATTATTTTTTTAATAATATCACACTTTAAAAAATTAATCTGTATGTTATACTATTATTATACATAGATACAGAGTGCGATTTTTTTTTAAACGTACACGCATTCTTTTTTAACGGACACAAAAAATAATAAGCAGGTTAAAAAAATGAAATCAAAATTGGTTTTTAAAAATGCGGGATATTTTTTGGAATATGTTGCACTAATCATCTCTGTAATTGTGGTATGGATTATTATGGGAAACGAAGGAAAACTTAATCCTGTAGTAATGCCAACCCTGCAGAAAATCGGTAAAACTTTTAAAACTCTTTTTTTGAAGGGAACTCTCATAAAGCATTGCGGAATAAGTATTGGTCGTGTTCTTAAAGGCTATGGTATTTCCGTTGCACTTGGAGTTACTCTGGGAATCCTTATAGGTCTTTCTCATCATCTTGAACGAATTACCCAGCTTTTAGTACAGATTATAAAGCCTATTCCGCCAATTGCCTGGATTCCGCTTGTAATTCTCTGGTTTGGAATTGGAGAAAGCGGCAAGGTATTCCTTATCTTCCTGGGCGGATTTTTCACAATTCTTGTAAATGTAATTGACGGTATTAAACAGACAGACGAGCGCCTTGTTGAAGTTTCAAAGGTAATGGAGATTCCTCTCTGGAAACATATTTTTAAGCTTGTACTTCCGGGTGCGCTTCCAAACATCTTTACAGGACTCAGAGTTGGACTAACTTCCTGCTGGATGTGTGTTGTTGCGGCAGAGCTTGTTTCATCAACAACAGGATTAGGATATATGATTATGGATGCACGTCAGTATGGACAGACTGATGTTGTTATAACGGGAATGATTACGATTGGCCTTATTGGAAAAATAATGGATTCCCTGTTGCATTTGATTGAAAGCAAGATTGTAGTCTGGAACTAACGGAGCGTTGAAATGGAAGATGCAAAGGAAACTGTTGAAATAAATGAAGACGCTTACATTAAGGTTGAACATATAACCAAGTTTTTTAATCAGGGTGCCGATAAGCTCCAGATTCTTGACGATGTAAGCTTTTCTGTAAATAAAGGCGAAATGGTCTGCATAGTAGGAGCCAGCGGTTGTGGAAAGAGTACCCTGCTGCGTGCCATTGCGGGGCTTGATTCTGATTATTCAGGTCTTATTGAAGTTAATGGCGAGGTTGTATCAAAACCGCAGAAGAGCAGGGGAATTGTTTTTCAGGAACCAAGGCTTTTTCCGTGGATGACCGTATGGCAGAATATAAAATACGGTTTATCCGGCATGAACAAGGAAGAAAGACAAAGACTTGTAAATCAGCATATAAAGCTTGTCGGGCTGGAGGGCTTTGAAAAGGCTTATCCGCGCCAGCTTTCGGGCGGTATGGCACAGAGAACCGGTATTGCCCGTGCTCTGGTAAATAATCCTCCGGTATTGCTTCTGGACGAGCCTTTTGGTGCGCTTGATACGTTTACAAAAATGACCATGCAGAAGGAGCTTAAGCGCATTCAGAAGGAATCGGGTACTACCATGATTCTTGTTACTCACGATATTGAAGAAGCTGTGTTCCTTGCAGATAAGGTAATTGTATTTTCTGCCCGACCGGGAACCATTAAAGATATTATTACTGTTGATTTGCCTGAGGTTGATGGAAAATATCGTGACAGAAACAGCATTGAGTTTTTGAATGTGCGAAAACAGATTTACGGACATTTTTTTGAAGAAGAAGCTTAAGAAGAGACTTGGAGTTTTAATAAAGTTATATTTTTTAAAGGAGAAAATATATGAAAAAATTAACAAAAATAATGCTTTTTGCATTAGTTGCAATCAGTGCATTTACTGGTTGCAGCAAGAAAGAAGCAAAGAAAGGTCAGAGAACGGTTAATATCGCTATCCAGCCTTCTGCTGCATTTATGCCGCTTTATCTTTGCCGTGAAAAAGGCTGGATTGAAGAAGCTCTTGCTGCTTCTCAGGTAACAGTTAAGTGGAATGATTTTGAATCAGGACCTCCAATCAACGAATCTCTTGCTGCCGGTCTTTCTGATATTGGTACAAACGGTGACGTTCCTACAGTTTCTGCAATTGCTGCCGGACAGAAGGTAACTATTGTTGGTGTTCCTGGAAACGGTCCAGATGCTTATGCAATGCTTGCAAAGGCAGATAACAATACAATGAACTCTGATGCCGACATGAAGGGCAAGAAAATTGCTACAGTAATCGGTTCTACAGGTCATAACCTTATTAAAAAGCTTCTTTCAAAGAATGGTCTTACTTTTGATGATATTGAACTTATTAACATTGCTGCCGGTGATGCAGGAATCGTTCTTTCTACAGGTCAGGTTGATGCAGTTGTAATCTGGGAACCAAATGTAACACGTCTTGTTGATAACGGAACTGCAAAAATCATTGCAAAAGGTTCAGATACAAACCTCCGCGGAACAAACACATTCCTTGCACGCGATGAATATATTAAGGCTAACCCTGATGTAATCAGTGTAATTCTTGAGCAGTTTGCACGTGCCGTAAAAGAGCTTCCAAACACAGATGCAGCTACTTTGCAGAAGGTTGCAGATGACCTTAAGCTTACACCGGAACAGGTTTTGAGACTTTACAAAAAGTATGGTTTTGCCGTACAGTGCGATGCAGTTGATACAGCTGCCCTTCAGGATACATGCAGCTTCCTTGTAAGCATTGGACGTCTTGAAGCTGAATACAGCGTAAAGGATTATGTTGATAATTCTTACTTTAATAATTCAAAAGCAGCCAGTTATTTGAAGTAATGTCATTCCCGTACTTGATACGGGAATCCAAATGACATTTGTTATAAGTGCCGTCGGATATTAAATCTGGCGGCATTTTTTTTTCTAAACTATTTTTTTTAATCTCCGACAATCAACTAGATGTAAAATAATTTTTTAAAGGGAGATTAAAATGAACAGTTTTACCAGAGCCGTTGACCTGCTTCAGCGGGAGATGGACGTAACTTCACTGCGTTATCAGGTTAGTGCAAACAACCTTGCAAACAGCGAAGTTCCTAATTTCAAGCGTTCCGTTGTCAATTTTGAAAGCGAACTTAAACGTGCTTTTGATTCTGAAAAAATCGCAAAGGAATCTTTTCACCTTACAACTACTGATCCGCGACACATTCAGATAAATACTCCTTATGATTACCGTGATGTAGAGCCTCGCCGCGTACTTGATTACACTACAACTGCTAAAGCCAACGGCAACAATGTAGACGCCGAAACCGAAGCCAACAACATCTTACAGATCCAGATGCAGTACCGTTTACTCACCCAGCTTACAAGCTTTGAGTTCGAACAGGTCACAACCGCTATGAAAAAATGATACTAGTTTTGCAAAGCAAAACTAGAAGCGGCAGATGAAAAAATTGGAGTTTGAAATATAACTGACACTGCCGCTAGCAATGAGAAAATAGGAGAAATTAAATGGGCATATTCACCAGTATAAATATTGCGGCAACCGGTATGGCTGCTGAACGCCTTAGAAGCGACGTAATTTCAAACAATATAGCAAACGCCTCAACTACAAGAACTCAGGAAGGCGGTGCTTTTAAAAAATCAAGTGTAATTCTTCGTCCTGTAAGCGACAAAAGTGCACAGTGGAGATCACCTTTTACCCCATCATCACTTGATAACGGACCTGGAAAGGGCGTAAAGGTTCTTGAAATCAGAAAAGATACATCTCAGGGAAGACTTGTTTATGATCCTGATCATCCTGATGCAATAAAGTCCGGACCTAATGCAGGTTATGTAGAATATCCTAACGTAAACATTGTTAATGAAATGGTTGATTTGATTTCGGCTTCACGTGCTTATGAAGCGAATGCAACTGTTGTAGACGGTGCCAAGGATATGTTTAAGGCTGCTCTTGATATAGGACGATAGTCCCATTTGACAAAAGAGCATAGTTGATTCATACTGTTTTTAGGGTGGAAATATGAAAATTGAACAATTCGGAACATTACAGATGGCTCGTACCAGTGAACAGCATTTTGGTACGGCAAAAATAAATCAGACAAATAATGTTAATCTGTCTCAGCAGACAAACGGAAATAAATCATTCCAGGATTTCCTTCTTGAAGCAATGAACACTGTAAATTCTCAGCAGACAGACGTTACAAAGCTTCAGGAACGCCTTATTACCGACCCGGACAGCGTAGATGTTCATGACGTAACAATTGCCATGTCAAAGGCAAGAATGTCGCTCAACCTAGCTCATTCTGTAATTGACAGACTTGTAAGCGGCTGGAACGAAATTACAACGACACGTTAAAAATTTACTATATATAAGAATAAAATACTTTTCAGAATTCCTTTCCTGTGTTATAATTAATCAAATTAACTTTAAAGTTTTACTTTAAATATATGATATTCGTTCAAAGGGAGGGGAACTAATGAACGAATGGCTTAAAAAGGTGGCTGCAAAGCTCAAGGAACTTTGGACAAAGTGGTCACTAGTACAAAAAGTCATATTATTTGGCATAATTGTTATTGTAATCATCGTAATAATTGCAACTGTACGGTTGTCTTCTAAGCCGACTACGGTAAGGTTGTTTAATGCGCCAGTTACCGATGAGGTTGCTCTCTCCAGGATTCTTGACAGACTTTCCCAGGAAAATGTAAGCGCAGACTCTTCTAACGGTTTTATTTCCGTTGATGATGATGCTACAGCACGCCGTATGCGCGAAATCCTCATCAGTGAAAATCTTGTTCCTTCAAGCATTGACCCTTGGGCTGGTTTCTACGACAGAAGCTGGTCTACTACCGATGCAGACCAGAACGTAAAGCTCAAGAATACAATTCAAAAGCAGTTGAAATCTCATATAGAATCAATAAGTGATGTTCAGATGGCAGACGTAAACATTGTTCTGCCGGAAAAACAGCTATTCTCTGCAGACCAGGATCCTGTAAGTGCAAGCGTTATAATTAAAGTTACCCCGACAAGTACGCTGCTTACAGATAAACGACGCATTCAGGGCATTCAAAGACTTATCCTTACAGCAGTAGAAGGCTTGAAGGAAGAAAACCTTATCATCACCGATATTGACGGAAAACAGATAAATGATTTTGAAGGAATGGCCGAAAGCGACCGTGTAGATATTATTGCCAAGCAGCAGAAGCTTATTCTTTCACGCGAGGCCGAAATCAGGGCTAAAATTCTTAAGGCTTTCCAGAATACTTATACAGAAGACCGCTGCCGTGACATGATTGTTGCAGTTGAAATGGATATGTCACAGAGACAGAGCGAATCAACAGAATATTCACCAATCGTAATCAAAAAAGACAATCCGGATACTCCTTATGACGATTCAGAATACCGTGATGTTCTGCCTATAAGCCAGCAGACGGTTACCAAGGAGTGGCAGGGTACAGGTTATAATCCTGAAGGACCGGCCGGAGTAGAAGGTCAGACACCTCCTGTTTATTCTGATATGTCAAACGTAATCGGTAAATCAACTGAAACCGGAGTTACCCAGAACAATGCATTGAATACAAAACAGACTTCTGAAATCTCTTCCCCTAAGATTGATAAGATTTCTGTTTCTGTAAACCTCGATGGTAAGTGGCGCAAGGTAACAGATCCTGAAACAGGCAAGCTCGTAATTGAAGAAGGAGCCATTAAACGAATCTATACACCGCTTACAGTAAATGAATTGACCGAAGCTGAAAAATCAATAAAAGGTGCAATCGGTTATAATCGCGACAGGGGAGACCTGGTAGTTGTAACTAACATTCCGTATGACCGCGATGAAGAGTTTGCAAAAGAAGATGCAGAATACTTTGCAAAACTCCAGCGACAGAGAATGATTGTTCTTATTCTTATTTCTGTTGTTGTTGTTCTTGTTGGATTTATTCTCTTCCGTGTTATCAGTAAAGAAATTGAACGCCGCCGCCGCGAAAGAGAAGCAAGACTTCTTGCAGAACAGCAGGCTGCACGAGAAAGAGCACTTTGGGATGCCAAGGACGAAGGTATGGAAGTTACAATGTCTGTCGAAGAGACAAGGCGTATGGAGCTTCAGGAAAATGCAATTACTATGGCAAAAGAGCATCCTGAGGATGTTGCAATGCTCATAAGAACATGGTTGATGGAGGAATAGCAAATGGCTGATGATGCAAGTAAATCAACAACTGCAGCTGCTAAACCGGCGCCAAAGCCTGGTAGTTTAAAGCCGACGACCACTTCGTCAAGCAGCAAAAAAAATGCAAAAGATTATAAGAGCCTGAACGGAAGGCAGAAAGCTGCTATTTTCTTAATTTCACTTGGACCAGATGTTTCTGCCGAAATCATGAAGCACTTGCGAGAAGATGAAGTTGAAACTTTAACCTTTGAAATTGCACGTCAGGAAAAAGTAAATCCTGATTTTAAGGATGCGGTTCTTGAAGAGTTCCAGGAGCTCATGAATGCTCAGAACTTTATTACTACCGGTGGTATTGATTATGCACGAGAACTTCTGGAAAAATCTCTCGGTTCACAAAAAGCCATCGATATCATCAACCGACTTACAAGCTCTCTTCAGGTACGACCATTTGACTTTATCCGCCGTACAGACCCTACACATTTGCTTAACTTTATTCAGCAGGAATATCCGCAGACAATTGCCTTGATTCTGGCTTATCTGGAACCTGCAAAGGCTGCTGTTGTATTACAGAACTTACCGGAAGACCAGCAGGCAGAGGTTTCAAAAAGACTTGCTACAATGGACCGAACTTCACCAGATGTTTTGCGTGAAGTTGAACACGTATTGGAAAAGAAGCTTTCTACATTGTCAAGCGAAGACTATACTGCTGCCGGTGGTGTTGAAGCTATCGTAGAAATCTTGAACCTTGTAGACCGTTCTTCCGAAAAATCTATCATCGAATCTCTGGAAGAGGACGATCCGGATCTGGCAGAGGAAATCAAGAAACGAATGTTCGTATTCGAAGATATCGTTATGCTCGACAACCGTGCTATTCAGAAGGTACTCCGCGACGTCGACCAGCAGGAGCTTGCAAAGGCGCTCAAATCGGTCGATACCGAAGTACAGGACAAAATCTTCAGCAACATGTCAAAGCGTGCCGCAAGTATGCTTAAAGAGGATATGGAGTTCATGGGACCTGTCCGCTTGAAGGATGTTGAAGAGTCTCAGCAGAAGATTGTATCTATCATCAGACGTCTTGAAGACAGTGGTGATATTGTTATTGCACGTTCTGGTGAAGATGAACTTGTAACCTAATTGTTATCATAATAAAGGGAAAAAGATATGGCAAAAACAGTTTTTCGTCCTAGTGAAACAAAAGTAGAAAACGACAAAGTAATGCTGCCGCTGGTGCATAATTATGCTCCGGAAGAAGAGGTTGAAGAAGAGGTTGTTGAAGAGTATACAGGACCTACTGTTGAAGAATTGAAAAAAGAGGCAGATGCCTTTAAGTTTCAGTTCGAGCAGGAAAAACAGGTTATGCTCAAAAACGCTCAAGCCGAAGCTGACAGTATCCTTAAAAAAGCAGAAGACGCAGCCTTTGCCGAAGTAAAAAGACAGACAGATCAGGCAGCAATTATCAAGACAGATGCAGAAAATGAAGCCGCTGCAATTATAGAAAAAGCAAAGCAGGAAGCTGCACAGATTATTGCTGATGCTGAAGCCGAAAAGGAACGCATTGGTCGTGATTCCTATTCCGAAGGTTTTGATAAAGGACATTCGGAAGGTTACGATAAAGGTGTTGAAGAAGTAAACAGACTTATTGAGCGTATGCATAAAATGCTGGAAGCTGTTATGATGCGCCGTGAAGAAATCCTGCAGGATACAGAAAGCCAGATTGTTGAGCTTGTAATTCTTATGGCTCGCAAGGTTATTAAGATTCTGTCTGAAAATCAAAAGAATGTTGTTATGGCAAATACGCTTGCCGCCCTTAAAAAGGTTAAGACCCGCGGTAATGTTGTCCTGCGCGTAAATCTTGAGGACGTAAAGCTTACAAGTTCACATATCGATGAGTTTATCCAGCATGTTGAAAATGTAAAGGGTATTACGGTTATAGAAGATTCTGCTGTTGAAAAAGGCGGCTGTATTGTTGAAACTGACTTTGGTGCAATTGATGCAAGAATTTCCAGCCAGCTGCAGGAACTCGAAAATAAGATTCTTGAAGTTTCTCCTGTTAAGAACATCAAGCGGAACGATTCACTTACTTCGGTAAGCTGAAAGCCTTTGAATGTTTCCGGGGTGTAATGTATGAAATCTTCCTACACTAGAGAGTTTAATTTTTCAAAATATCTGGAACAGGTTATAGATGCCGAGACTATTCACTACATTGGTTCGGTTGTAGCTGTTCGTGGTCTTGATATTGAAAGTGAAGGTCCCCGTTCTGTAATTGGTGAGATTTGTACCATAAAGCTGAGCGACGGAACTTCCATCCTTGCAGAAGTTGTCGGACTTAATGAAAAAATCGTAAAACTTACTGCCTTTGGAAATACAAAAGGAATTGAAGTTGGCTGTGAAGTAATTGCTTCCGGTGCTACATTGCGTGTTCCTGTTGGAAGAAATCTTCTTGGAAGAACTGTTGATGCTACCGGTAAGGCCGCAGACGGACTTGGAGAAATTGAACCGGAAACTTACTATCCTGCTGTTGCTGATGCTCCGGACCCGATGAAAAGGCTTCCTGTAAATAAACGGATTGTTACCGGTATACGTGCAATTGATTCTCTGCTCACAATTGGAAAAGGTCAGCGAATCGGTATTTTTGCGGGCTCAGGAATTGGAAAATCAACCTTAATGGGAATGATTGCCCGAAGCAGTAATGCAGATGTAAACGTAATTGGTTTGATTGGTGAACGAGGCCGTGAGGTTCTTGATTTTATAAAGCGTGATTTGGGCGAAGAAGGCTTAAAGCGTTCTGTTGTAGTTGTTGCCACCGGTGACCAGCCTGCTATCTGTCGTGTTCGTGCGGCTTATGTTTGTACAGCAATTGCTGAATATTTCCGCGATAAAGGTAAAGACGTAGTTTTAATGGTTGATAACGTAACACGTTTTGCAAAGGCTCAGCAGGAAATTGGTACTTCCAACGGTGAGCTTCCGATTGCAAAAGGTTATCCGCCAAGTGTTTTCGATATGCTTCCTAAACTGATGGAAAGAACCGGTACTAACGATAAAGGTTCCATCACAGCTTTTTATAACGTACTTGTTGATTCTGATGATATGAATGAGCCGATTACCGATGCGGTACGAGGTATTCTTGACGGACATATTGTACTCAGCCGTAAGCTGCAGCAGGCTAATCATTATCCTGCAATTGACGTGCTTGCTTCTATAAGCCGACTTTCAAATAGAGTTTCCGGCCCGCAGACTAAAAAGGCATGTGGAAAAATCAGAACGTTAATGGCAACTTACAGAGATAAGGAAACGATGATTACTGCAGGTATTTATCAGAAAGGAACTTCTCCAGAAATTGATGAAGCAATAGATAAACACGATGCAATTGAACACTTCCTTATGCAGGATGAATATGAGGTTTCCAGCATTGGAGATACGCTTGCCGCAGTTGCAGAGATTTCTGGTGTACCGATTCCAGAAGAAGAGCTTGTAGAAAGTCCTGCTGTTGCTCCATCTGTAACGGAAATTACTCCAGCGGCAGAGTAAGCTATGGCAAAGTTTTTTTTTGAATTACAGGAAATATTAGATTTTCGCAATTTTGAACAGGAGCAGGCTCAGATTGAGCTGGGAAAAGCTCTTGCTGTTGAAACTGAAATTAATCAGAATCTGGCACAGATTGCACAGCAATACGCAATGTTAAAGCATGATATGAAAGGCGAGCGGGATTTTAATATGGTTATTATTCAAAATAATCATATTAAGCTGCTGGAATATCAGAAAGAAGAATTACTCAAACAGCTGGCAGAAGCAAAGCTCGTAACCGAAGAAAAAAGAAAAATCCTGCAGGAGTGTATGAAGAAAACGACTTCACTTGAAAAACTGAAGGAACAGCAGTTGCAGGAGTTCAAACAGCAGATGGATTACGAAGAGAATAAAAATCTGGAAGAACTGGCGACTGTAAAGAGTAACTACAACGCCAGTAATACTTAATAATCAACAATGCAAACTCATTATAATCACTTTATTCTAAAGAATGGCTAACTTCCTCGCACCAACCTTTATGGTAAGAATTTATAATGGTGTTGCACTTAATCATTAACTAATATTTAAAGGCTGAACCACCAATGAACTCGCGGATAATTGAGCGGTCTGGGACTGCGGAAGGGGCAACGGTTGAGAAGTTTTCAAGGAAGCTTAACAGACGGCGGGCTTCGGCGTACTCTTTCTGGAGAGGAGTTACCTGACGTAAAAGAGGGGCAGCGAAAACTCGTAAAACTGAAAGCTCATAGTCCAGCGCTGTATTCAAAATAGCATCGGCATTGTTCTGGAATGGGAAGATGTGGAGCTCTTCACCTTTTGTTACGCTAGGCCACATTTCTATTGTTCCGGCAGCCGGTTTACCACGGAAGTTGTTATCGCGTACAATTCGTCGGATAAGTCGGTTATCACTTGTAGAAACTCTGTTGTGGTCGTCAAGATTAAGCTGTGTCAAAGCAGAAAGATAAATCTTAAACTTGTATTCGGCAGGTACCTTTGGAGTGAGCTTGTCGTTCAATCCGTGGATTCCTTCAAGAATGAGGATTTCATTTTCCTGGAGTGTAAGCAGATTATCTTCATCAAAATAACTTGTACCGGTGTGGAAATCATAGCTTGGAATATTTACAGTTTTTCCGGCGAACAGATCAACAAGATTTTTGTTCAAAAGTTTAACATCAAGCGCTTCAAGACATTCATAGTCAGGCTTTCCGTTTTCATCGAGCGGAGTTTTTTCACGTCCAATATAATAGTTATCAAGGCTTATGATTTTTGGCTGATAGCCCATAGCCTGAAGTTCAAGTCCAAGCTTTTTGGCAGAGGTAGTTTTTCCCGAAGAAGAAGGTCCCGCAATCAGAACAACTTTTACAGTTCCTTTATCAATAATCTGTGAAGCAATTTTAGAAATGTTTTTCTGCTGAAGGGTTTCGGTGATTTCGATAAAGTCGTTTATTTTGTTGTCGGCAATTATTTTATTAAGGGAAGCTGCAGAAGTTACGCCGACACGTTTTCCCCATTCCTTGTATTTGCTGTAGATTTCAAAAAGCTTAGGCTGGTCTTTGAAAGAAGCAAGCTTGTCCGGTTCTGAAGATTTTGGGAAGCGCAGAAGAAAACCGTCTCCATATTTCATCAGCTCAAAAACCTTAAGAACTCCGGTTGAAAGAACAAGCGGTCCAAAGTATAAATCAGAAAAAGTATCTAGAGTGTTGATTTTTATTGAAGGCGAGCAGTTATAGTTAAGCTGTTTTCTGGTTTCTGTGAGTCCTGTTTTTTCAAACAAATCGGCGGCTTCCTGCCAGGAAATCTCGCTTGTAATAATTGGAATGTCTTTTTTTACAAGGGCAGACATTTCGCGGCCAAGTGCTGTAATCTGCTTTGATTCAATTGGTTTGCCTGTGTCGAGAGTGTAGTAGTAGCCGTGGCCCAGACTGTGACCAACAAGCAGACGGGTTTTTGGAAAAATGTTGTGGGCAGCGGCGGCAAGCAAAAGGCAGAGCGAGCGGCGGTAAACAGAAGAGCCTTCTTTTGTGTTGTTCAGAACTGGTTCAATTACTGAAGTATATTTGATTTTTGAATCAAGAGGACAAAGCTCGTTGTTAATGAGAACTGCGTAGATTGTGCTTTTGTCAATGTTGAAATGCTCTAATACTGTTGAAACCTGTGTCCCAATTTCTATATCTTTTTTTGTTATTTCTTTTTCATTGATTTTAAATGTGATTGTAACAGTGTTTGACATCTGTGTCTCCTGAAGTAAAAGATTTATAAAGGTATATTCTATTATAATTGCAAAATTGGGATTTGTAAAAGGAAGAATTGAAAATGGAAATAAAATGTGTTTATAATCTAATTGATGGAGGAAAGAATGAAAAAAACTCTGTTATTGATTGTTCTGCTTTTTTGTACACTGAGTTTGTCTGCCAAAGAATTAAAGGCTAAAACTGGCGACGTGTTTGGATTCAGTACTACCGAATATTTTTATCCGCTTGGCATTTCTTCTAGAGGCAGCCGCTGCACTGTAACAGGTGTGTGTAAGGCAGAAGATGGTTTATGGTGCCTCCGTCTGGCAGTATGGATAAAAGGTTCCGAACAGTCTTATCCGGTTCAGTTTGAATATTATGTAAAGCCTGGTGATGAACTGTCTTTCTTCCGGTTCCCTGATTTTTCAAAAGAGGTGAAGATGAAGGTGAAGGCTGTGAATTGGAATGAAGTGGTGCTGGATGTTGAATAAATAATCTATGGACTACAGCTATATCTTAAACAATGCGGTTCCTCAAAAAGAAAAGCTTTTGAAATATGGATTTTATAGCGCTGATAAATCAGACGGTGAGAACGCGCTGGAAGGGGAGCTTTTTTATAAAAAGGATATTCAGAACGGCAGATTTTATGTTTTGATTCGTCTGACTCCCGGGAATAGAGGCCTTGCTGTAAAAGAAAAGCTTACTGCTGAGGTTTGGGAAAAGGCTACTGGTGAAAAATACGCTTTGTTTGATGTAGCTTCTGCGCAGGGGAGTTTTGTCGGGCAGATTCGCAGTGAGGTACAGGCTGTGATTGATGAAATCTGCGGGCAGTGTTTTTTGTACGAGGATGTACATCAGAAATATGTTGATTTTCTGGCGGAACATTTTGGTGCAAAAAGCGATAATCCGTGGGCTTCTGAAGATGGAAATGCCCCTGATGATGAAGATTATGCTGTTTTCCGCTGTCCGAATAAAAAATGGTTTGCACTTATTATGAAGATTAAGTTCCGCCAGCTTGGATTCAGTTCGGGGGCTGCAGCTGAAGAAAATGTGTGGGTTGTAAATCTGAAGGCTGACCCGAGAATCATTCCAAACATCATAAATAAGAAATCAATTTTTCCGGCTTATCACATGAATAAAAAATATTGGATTACAGTTCTTTTGACTGCAGTAACCGATTTTGTCCAATTATGTGAAATAACGGAGGAAAGTTTCAGGCTGGTATCATCAAAAAAATAAGAAAAAAGCGCATTTTACGGTATGATTTTCAATGATTTTCAACAGTCTTCTAGTTATTGAATAAGTTTTTTATTTGTGGTAAATTATTCTAATTAAATCAGTAATTCTATTAAAATATAAGGAGTTCCTATGTCAGGACACAGTAAATGGGCAACCATTAAACATGCAAAGGGTTTGGCCGATGCAAAAAGAGGTAAGATTTTTACAAAATTCATTAAGGAAATTTCTATTGCTGCACGTATGGGTGGTGGAGACCCTAATGCTAACCCACGTCTTCGTACAGTAATCATCAAAGCTCGTGCCGCTAACATGCCTAAGGACAACATCGAACGTGCTATTAAAAAGGGTACTGGTGAAGATGGAGCAACAGCATATGAAGAATTAGTTTACGAAGGATATGCTGCTGGTGGTGTTGCCGTATTGGTTGAAGTTCTTACAGATAACAAAAACCGTGCTGCTGCCGATATCCGCAATATCTTTACAAAGAACGGTGGAAACCTTGGTGTTTCTGGTTCTGTATCTCGTATGTTCCAGAGAAAAGGTACTATTGAGTTCGATGCAGAAAAAGTTTCTGAAGATGAAGTTATGGAAGTAGCTTTGGAAGCAGGTGCTGATGATATCGTAAACGAAGACGGAGTAATCACTGTTACAACAACTCCTGATACATTCGCAGCTGTTGCAGATGCCTTGAACGAAAAAGGCTTTGAATCACTTTCTGCTGATGTAGGAATGGTTCCTGATGCTTACACTCCAGTTGATAAAGACACAGCCGTTAAAGTTCAGAAACTCATCGACAAACTCGAAGACAACGACGACGTTCAGAACGTATATCATACTGCTGAGTTCCCTGAAGATTTTGAGCCTGAAGAGTAACGGGTAGTCTTCCACAGACACTGAGTGTAAAAAAAAATCCGCTTTTACAGCGGATTTTTTTTTGCAAATGCACTAAACTAAACCTATCTATGATAAACGAAAGTACTTCCTTTACAACTTTACCCGGTTCCTTTAATCCCGAATCACCAGCATCTCCTGATTCAAAAAATGAAAAATCAGTAAACCCAAAAATCCGCCGTGTAATAGGCATAGACCCTGGCCTTGCAAACACCGGTTTCGGCGTAGTCGATTTTTATAACGGCCGCTACAGAATGGTCAGTTACGGCTGCATCACAACACCTTCCGATCTTCCTCACGGGCAAAGGCTTATGACAATTTACAACCGGCTTTGTGCAATCATTGATGAGTTTAAACCGACCGAAGCCGGAATGGAAACTTTGTATTTTGCCAAGAATGCAAAAAGTGCTATGGGAGTAAGTGAGGCAAGGGGAGTAGTAACGCTTTGTCTTGCACAGCATTGTATTGAATTGGGTGAGTATCGTCCTGTACAGATTAAACAGGCTGTTACCGGAAGTCAGAATGCAGATAAGGAACTTGTAGAAAGATATGTGCAGATAATTCTTGGATTGGAAACACTTCCTAAACCGGACCATGCTGCAGACGCGCTTGCCGGAGCAATAACGCATCTGCATTATAGTGCATTGTAAAAGTATTCAGTTAGTTTTTATTAACATGAACTGAGCCGCTGTTTGCCTTTACATAAATTGTAGGGCCACCAGCGTTTACAGTTTCGGAACCTTTCCTGCCGTCCAAACCTGTAAGGTGGTTATGATAGCTTCCACTGCTCAAATCATATTTTACATTAAATCCAGACTGCTTTGGCAGATTAAGATAAATTGAACCTGAAACTGCACTGATTTCACAATTGCTGTCAGGAGAAATTGAATCTTCCATCCTTATGCTGCCTGAAATTGCATGCAGAG
>JAEETM010000039.1 GCA_016290335.1 Treponema sp.
GTAATCGCCATAAATTAATTTATCGTTATCATCTAATATTGCTATTTTAACTGTAGTGGAGCCTACATCAATTCCTATTCGGATAGGGAGAAGGTTATTTTTCATAGCTCTAATTTAATAATTTACCAACTTTTATTCAAGGAAAATTACAAAAATTGATATTTTGTCAGTTATTTTTTCACCGTCAGCTTAACTATTAAACCAGGGGTAACGGTTGCCAAATCAAAGTCAATAGCAGCTCCGTTTTTGTCTTTGGCAGGAGTAAACTTAAAGTATTCGCCGTCGGCCTTAATTGAACCTTTTACAGCTTTTGCGGCTTTAATTTCGGCAGGGACTTCGGCAGCACCAATAAGCTTTTTGATTTCAGGAGTTACGTATACCTGAATATCTGATTTTGAACTTGCAGAAATTACGGCTGCCATTGCCTTTGAACTTGTGATTACGCCGGAAACAACGCTTTCGTAGAATTGTTTCTGTTTGTCGCTTTCCTTTGAAAAATCGTTAAGCATTTCAGTTTTGAGGTGTTCTTTTTCGGTTTCGCTCTTCTGCAGGAGTTCCTGTTTTTCAGCTTCAAATTGAACCTTCATCTGCTTTTTTTCGCCTTCATACGAATCACTCAACTCATCATACTCGTCAACAAGCTCGTTATATTCATCAATTAAATCATCAAAATCCTTTGTTAAGCCTTTTACTTCGGTAGAAAGATTGTTTACCTGCCTTGAAAGGGTTTTCTTTTCGTTTTCCAAAGCAACTGTAGTTTCGGTAAAGGTTTCGCCCATTGAGTTTACGTAAGCTCTGGAAGCAGCCACATAAGAAGGAATTGAGTTTTTCTGAGGAAGGGCAGCCACAGCATTTACAAGATAATTGTAGTTATCATATTCATCCTGGAACTTCTTTAAACCATTTACAGCTGTCTCACCTGAAATACCGGAAGCTTCTCTTGAGCTGTCAAAATTACCAGGATTGCTCAAACGGGCTTCTGCAATTAAATCTTCTGCCTTAATGTCGTGAAGTTTAGGGTCAAGTCCGTTTATTTCTGCCTGATATTTTGAAGAAAGAGTTGTAACGGAACGGTAAACATCTTCTGAACTTGAAGAACGGAGCAGTTCGATTGTCTGTTCAAGTTCCGCAATTCTGTCTTCATACTGCTGGGCAAGTTTTCTGCGTTCAAGCTCCTGTACACGACGTTCACTGTTTATAAGGCGTTCCTGTTCCTGTGCGGCCTGGATTTTTGAAGCATCATATTCTTTAAGCTGATTTTCATAGCCTTCGATTTCTGTTTCAAGAGCTTTAATTTTAGGGTTATATTTATCATTTATGCTTTTTACAGATTCATCATAAGTATTTTTTGTTTCTGCAAGCCTGTTTTTCTCTTCAGAAGCAGAAAGCTTAAGAGATTTAATCAAATATGTATCCTGGCTAAACTTAGTTTCGGCATTACGAAGTTCAACTTCCCTGTCGTTTATTAAATCTGAACGGTTTTTTACGGCTGTATCATAGTTATCCTGGATTTTAGAAACGGTGTCCAGAAGATTTTTCAGGTTCAAATCATCAAAAACACTCATTTCTACAGAGATACCTTTATCCTTCTGGTCAATTACCAGAGACATAACAACTACCGTAGAAAGAACAACAAGGAAACAGATTCCAAGAAGAATCATTGCAAGCGGAGATTTATGCTTTGCAGTTTCGGAAAACTCTTTTTCAAGATTATAAGCCTGAACATCTGCACGAGATTTATGGAGAACTTCAAGCTCCTCGTCCAGGAACATTCGAACTTCTTTGTGAATCTCTTTCTGAGGAATAAAATCCTTTGCAGTCAATTCCTTTGAAAAATCATCTTCTCTATTTAATCTGGCAAGTTCTTTTGAGTCTTGAGAGTTTTGAGTACCGTCGTCGATTATTTCGTCTTTTACTTTGTCGTCATTGTCCATATACCACTCCAATCTGACGGTGCATTCTCATTTCCTATTCTTTCAAGGAAAACCTGTGCTACATCAAGTCCACATTCTCGTAAATTGAACCTTGCAGCATCCCAATCGCCTTCATAATAAGCCTGCAGTGCCATTTCAAAAGTCTTGAACTTCATAATTACAAGCGGATCAGAGGCAGCGGAATCAAGAGGGAAGAAAATCTTTTTTCCTTCTGTTTTGCCTTTTACAAGGACTGTATCTATTTCAAAGAACTTATATCTGTTTGTTTCATTTTCAACTTCATTTTTTACATATTCCGAAACTATAACTGGAAGATGATAAATGCGTGTTAAACCTTCAAGGCGAGAAGCAGAGTTTACTGTGTCACCAATTACGGTGTTTGTCATGTGAGCATCCTTTGGATTTGCACTGTCATCTCGACCAATTGTTCCATAGAATACTTCACCGCCATCAATACCAACACCAACATCAAGAAGAACTGCTTCGAAAACCTTGAGCTCTGATTCGGTAAGCTCACGTTTCTTTTCAATTTCTACCTTTCGGTCGTTCATAAGACGTCTGAGTTCTGCTGTTGAACGGGTTATATCCCAGGCGGCTTCTACTGAATTAAGTGATTTTGACTGAGCTGTTTTTGAGGTTCCGAAAACTGCAAGAATTGCATCGCCGATGATTGAGCCTACAACACCTTCATTAGAGTGAACATTCTGAATTACTTTGTTATAGTGAACATTCAAAACATCCATTATATCGTTACCAAGGGTTTCTGTTCTGAAAGTAAAGCTCTTAATATCGGAGAAGAGCATTGTAAGCTCCTGCTGACGGCCTTCAAGTCCAACTTCCTGTCCTGAATAAGCCTTTGCAACAATATCCTTTGAAACGAACTTCTGGAAGGTTGTAAGAAGGCTGTTTACTGCTACAGAAAGAGAGTTAAAGGAAGCGGCAAAATAGGTAATATCATCATTTGGAGCCTTGGAAAGGTCAATTACGCCGAGCGATTTGTTGTTCTGCATTTCAAGAAGGGCTTCTGTAAACTGATGGAGTGGGCGGAACTGCTTTTCAAGGATAAGGTAGCCCATAATAATGAAGAAAACAGTAAGGATAATAATAATGATTGAAATTATTATAAATACCCTGTTCACCGATTTATTCATGTCGCGGCGCAGCTCAGCACGAATGAGAAAATAATCCCAATCTTCCTGATACTTGTATACGCCGAAATATTCGCCTTCGTAACCCTTAAATGAAACAGAACCTTCCATTTTACCATCGCTCAAATCATCAAGAAGAAGATTGAGAGCTTCCTCATCTATAAAGCGGGTCCAGACTGTTGAAGAATTATTACATGCTACAAAATCAAGCTTACCGTCGCGTTTAAGTGCAAGAGCAAGGCTGTTTTCATTTTCAAAGCCTGCTTTTGCAACCTTTATAAGGGCTTCTACTGTATTTTCCTTGCTTTTTGAATAGCTGTAGATTTCGTACTGATTAACTGAATTGTTATAGAGTTCCTTAAGCTGTTCAATCATGATTGTATTGTTTAAGGTAATTACTTCGCGTTTAGACAGCTGTAAAGAGATGTAATTAGTGGCAAAATTGGAAAAAAGTATCAGGCACACAAAGATGGCTAGAATTTTCAACCCTAAAGGCAGAATTCTTGTGTGACCAACCTTTGTAAAAAACGTTTTTTCACCCATTAACAGAAACCCTAGATTTATTAATTATAAATCAATTGATAAAATTCCGCAACTTAGATATTCTTTATTACAATGAAAAAACAAAAATCTTTAGTACGTTCAGGCATAATTCTTTCGCTCATGACCTTTGCTTCCCGCATTATGGGGCTTGTACGAGAAATGACAAAGGCTTCTTTCTTAGGAACAGGACTTTTTGCCGACTGTTTTTCGGTTGCCTTCCAGATTCCTAACCTTTTACGCCGCCTTTTCGCCGAAAACGCAATATCAGTAGCCTTTATCCCCACCTTTAAGGAGTATCTTGAAAAAGGCGACAGTGAACAGAACAAAAAAGAAACTCAGGAGTTCATTTCCTCCACATTAACGCTGGTAACCTTTCTTACAGCCTGTATTGTAGTGCTTGGCATTTTCATCGCCCCCTGGATAACCCCAATTTTCTGCAAAAAGCCCGCACAGGAAATAACCCAGCTTTTACCAAACTTCCCAAGCTTTATTCCACTTTTTGGTAAAGTAAACCTGAATATAGAACAAAATGAATATTTGCAGCAGGTTCAGTACTGGATGCAGCAGAAAAACGAGATTACGGTACTCACAAGGATAATGTTTCCTTACCTTTTCCTTATTTCTATTGCCGCTTTTTTCCAGGGAGTGCTGAACGGCTGTAATATTTTTGCTCCATCTGGCTTTACACCCGTTCTTTTTAATTCCATTGTAATTATTGCTACCTACATTCTTTCTCCTCATACTTCAAACCCGGCAAGAGCAATGGCTATTGGTGTAGTTACAGGCGGAAGCATTCAGGCAATTTTCCAGTGGCCCTTTGTACGTAAAACCGGTTGGAAAATGCGCCTTACCTCACTCAGAAAAACCTTCCAGAACCCGGGCACCAGAAAGGTTATATCACTCATAATTCCTACAATCATTGGAATTGCCGCTTACCAGCTGAACGACTTAGTTTCTACCTCAATGGCAACCCGCGCCGGAGAAGGAATTGCTTCGAGCCTCCAGTACAGTCTGCGCCTTCAGGAGCTTATTCTCGGTATTTTTGCCGTTTCAATCGGAACAGTAATTCTTCCGGATATGAGCGGACTTGCCAACGAAAAAAACTGGGAAGGCTTTAATACAATTTTAATTCAGGCAATAAAGATAATGACGGTGATTTCCATTCCGGTAACCGCCTACTCCCTTGTAACCGGCAAGGAACTTATTTCCCTGCTATACAAAAACAAAATGTTCGATGATGCTTCGGTTGCCCTTACACTCGGTGAGTTCCGCTACCACATTGCGGGGCTACTTTTCATTGCGCTGAATAGAATCATCTCTCCGGCCTTTTACGCCCAGGGAAACACAAAACTACCAACAACCGCCGGAATCATAAGCTTTGTTTCCAACATTATCCTTGTTTTTATTCTGATTCGACCAATGGGCGGACGCGGAATTGCCCTTGCCCTAAGTCTGGCAAGCTTTATTAATACCGTCTTCCTCATCATCTTTATGCGCAGAATGCAATCAATTCAAATCAAAAAACTGCTTAAAGATACCTGTCTATATATATTGAAGATTACAGTTTTTGCAGTGATTGCCGCTGTACCGTGTTATTTCCTGCGCCCGGTTCTTGTTGAAGCCTTCAGCAGTTACGGACGACTGGTTGCTTATGGTCTGCCGGTTATAATTCTTGCGGTGATTTATTTTGCAATCGGTGTACTGGAGCTTGTAATCACAAAGGATGATATTGTTAAAGCAATTTTGAAAAAAATCAGGAAAAGATAAAAGAAGGTGAAAAAATGAAAGAATACACAAAACCCGAACTTGAACAGATTTATAAAACAAGACGCGAAGCCCTGCGTGAATATCTTGAAGAAACAGGAACCGGAGCTGCCGTTTTTATTGACAGCGAAGAACACCGTGACCCGTCCATTGCTTACTACACCGGTCACGCAAACGATGCAGTTCTTTTTATTTTCAGTGACGGCTACACCATTCTTGTTCCGTGGGATGAGATTCTGGCACGTAAAAACGGATTTTATGACAAGCTTATTCCATATACCCGCTACAAAAATAAAGAAATTGATGCCGTAAAAGCAGTTTTGAATCTTACCGCTTCTCACAGGAAAAGCCAGAAGATTGAGCTGCCACCTTATATTACATATCCACAGTATCTGCGTTTTCTGGATGCTTTAAGTAATTATGATTGCAGCTGTAAGGAAGATGGTGCCCACAAGTTTACGGTAAACAAACGTCTTATAAAGGATGAATATGAGATTGAGTGTACCAGGGAAGCAGCCAGAATTGGTGATTTGATTATTGATAAGATTGAGCAGCAGATAAAATCGGGCGAAATAAAAACAGAAACTGATGTTGCACTTTTGATTGAACGCGAATGCAGGCTGCACGGCTGCGACCGAACAGGCTTTGATACCCTTGCTGCCGGTCCTTCAAGAAGCTTTGCAATCCACGCCTTCCCGAACTACACTGCAGCAGAATGGCCTGGAAAAGGTCTTTCCATTCTTGATTTTGGCGTAGTTTACAGGGGCTACACAAGCGACACAACAATTACAATTGCAAAAGGCAAGCTTTCCGAAGCACAGGAAAAACAGTTGTCACTCGTTCAAAAAGCCTACAATGAATGTCTAAAGCTTTACACCAAAGAACACACAATCCCGGAAGCTGCAAAAAAAGCCGATGCAGTCTTTGCAACCGGAAAAATGAAAATGCCTCACACACTTGGTCACGGAATCGGTCTGGAAATCCACGAGTTCCCGCGCGTAAGTACTAAAACTTCCCCGGACCTCTACTTTACTCCAGGAATGATTCTCACTCTTGAACCAGGCCTCTACGACGAACAAACCGGTGGCTGCCGTCTGGAAAATGATATCCTCATCACAGAGAACGGTAACGAAGTGTTAACGAGGGCTAAAATAATAAGAGTGTAAATATAAACTCTTGTTATGTGGACGCCCGCACTGGGGCACTTGTGGGTAAAGGAAATCAAAAAACATATTGTTCTATTGACATTACAACTAATCTGCTGTATATTCTTGGTTGTAAGTTGTATAGAACAACAGCTTGCATAAATCAATTTGGCGATATGCCACAAGGAGTTACATATGAAAGTAGCAGTAATTTGTTCAAACGGAAAGGTTGGGAAACTGGTTGTAAAAGAAGCTTTGGCAGCTGGTTTTGAAGTTACGGGATTCGCACGAGGCGAAAACAAGAGCGAAGCAAAGAACTTTGTTCAGAAAGATATTTTTTCAGTCACAAAAGAAGACCTCGCATGCTTCGATGCTGTTGTTGACGCTTTCGGTGCATGGACTGAGCCTGAGCTTCCTAATCATGGAAAATCACTTGCCCATCTCTGCAACCTTCTTTCTGGTAAAAAAACACGCCTTGTAATTGTTGGTGGAGCCGGAAGCCTTTATGTGAACAAGGAACATACAGTCCGTGTTATGGATACACCAGATTTTCCAGATATATTCAAGCCTCTTGCAAATGCAATGGGCACAGCTCTTGAAGACTTAAGAAAGCGTAATGATGTTCAATGGACATACATCAGTCCCGCAGGAGACTTCCAGGCAGACGCTCCAAAAACAGGCAAGTGGATTTGGGGTGGCGAAGAGCTCACACTCAATTCAAAAGGCGAAAGCATCATCAGTTATGCAGATTATGCGGCGGCATTGGTTGAGGAAATCAAAAACGGTAAGAATTTTCAGAAAAGAATTTCTCTAGTAAGAGAATAAAATTTAGGGGCGGTTTAATCCGCCCTTTTCTATGGTTGATGCTATAAAGGAGTTGGTTATGAAAAATAAACTGTCAATAAAAGACATAGCTGCATACTTAGAGGATCTTGGACTACAATATCTTGCATCAATTGGATTGGACGGAAAACCAAAGATTCGCCCTGTTCAGTATATGGTTCTTCATGATGAAAAACTCTGGTTCTGCACGAACAGTGAAAAAGCGATGTATGCGGAATTGCAGAAAAATCCTTTTATTGAGCTTTGCGGAAGCCAGCTTCAAGAAGATGAAATTACTACCGCATGGATTCGTTTTAGTGCTGAGGTCATTTTTCCTGATGAGAGTGAAGAAACTTTCAGAATAAAAGAAGCAATTATGCAGAAGAGTAAGATAGTTAAAGAACTATATAAGAACAATCCTCAAAATCTGATTTTTAAAGTGTTTTATCTTAAAAATATTCGAGGCTCACTTACAAATCTGGGCCATGTGAAAGGTTTAGAAGAAAGAAAAGATTTTTCGCCAGTTATAGTTTTTGAATTTTAATTCAAGGAGGCACCTGTGACCCAAGCCGAACGAAGGAAATATTTAATCAAATATCTTCTGAATGAAAACCCAAAGTATAAGGGTATTGAAATTCCGCAAACTGACGAAGAGCAGAAATATCTTTTCCGTTCACTTGTCAATGTTCGTCCTCCACTCCCTGCAGGCGATGACTTTTTGCATATTCAGAATGCTTATTTACAGGAAGAAAACAAATCACGAGGAATCACGGATATTTCAGATTTGAATCCTGTTGCCAACAAAGATGGTTTCGGCAAGCTCAACTACCACGAAGATTTGTATCTTTGGTGTGGCGACATCACGACTCTTAAAGTGGATGCAATCGTAAATGCGGCGAACAGCGGAATGACTGGTTGCTGGCATCCGAATCATGCTTGCATTGACAATTGCATTCACACATTCGCAGGAATCCAGCTTCGTGCGGTATGTTCGGACATCATGAAAAAGCAGGGTCACGAAGAACCGATAGGAACAGCAAAAATTACGCCAGCATTTAATCTTCCTTGCAAGTTTGTTCTTCACACCGTCGGCCCACTAATCAGCGGAAAACTCACTGAATGTGATTGTGCTTTGCTTGCTTCGTGCTACAAATCATGCCTGGATTTAGCAGTAAAGAATGGCTGTGAATCAATTGCGTTCTGTTGTATTTCTACAGGTGTCTTCCAGTTCCCACAAAATAAAGCGGCGGAGATAGCAATTGAAACGGTTCGTAAATGGAAAGAGCAGACAGAAAGCAAATTGAAAGTCGTGTTCAATGTGTTCAGCGAGAAAGACGAAGCGATTTATAGGGAGCTTTTATATGAAAGAGAAAATTAACAAGCTTAAAAAAGCATTAAATGAAGCAGATACAATTATCATCGGAGCTGGAGCGGGCTTATCTACTTCGGCGGGTTTCATGTATACAGGCGAACGCTTCAACAGATATTTTTCTGACTTTTCCAAAAAATACGGTTTTCGCGATATGTATTCGGGTGGCTTTACGCCTTTTAAGTCTCTTGAAGAGCATTGGGCGTACTGGTCACGCTATATTATGATAAACCGTTATATGGATCCCCCTAAGTCAGTATACAAAGATTTGTTTTCTCTTGTGAACGGCAAAGATTATTTTATAATTACGACGAATGTAGACCACTGCTTTCAGAAAACTGGCTTCGATAAAAAAAGGCTTTATTACACGCAGGGCGATTACGGTTTGTTCCAATGCTCAGAACCTTGCCACCAGAAGACGTACGACAACGAAGCGCAAATCCGTGTAATGTGGGAAAGTCAGCTCGATGAAAATGGAAATCCTATAAAAATGATAGTTCCTACGGAATTGGTTCCACATTGTCCTGTATGCGGAAAACCTATGAGTATGAATCTTCGTGCTGACAATACATTTGTTCAAGACGATGGCTGGTACAAGGCGGCAGAACGGTATGAAAATTTTTTATGCACAAGGCGGGTGGCAGACGGTGGAAACCTCTTGTTCCTGGAGCTTGGTGTCGGTGCGAACACGCCCGGAATCATCAAATATCCGTTCTGGCAAATGACGGCAATAAATCCACATGCAACCTATGCTTGCGTGAATTACGGAGAAGCAGTTGCCCCACAAGAAATTGCAAACCGTTCAATCTGTATAAATGATGACATTGGCGAAGTCTTAAAGAAAATGATATAATAAAACTATGAAAATCAGTGTTCGTTTTACCGCGGCAGTACACACGCTTTTGTGCATCGAATATTTTGAAAAAGACATGCGTGTTACTTCAGATTTTATTTCTGCAAGTACTGGTGTGAATGCCGTTATCATAAGAAAGATTCTCCTTCAGCTGCAAAAAGCCGGTCTTGTAGAAACTGCTGCTGGTGTTGGAGGATCTCATCTTGCACGGACTACGGACAAAATTACACTGCTCGATATTTACAACGCAATCAATGAAGGCGTAGAAGAACGGGACGTTTTTAATTTCCATCCTAATCCAAATAGCAAATGTCCTGTAGGAAGAAATATTCATAAAGTTTTAGACCCTGTTTTGGATGCTACCCAGAAAGCGATGGAAAACGAAATGAATAGAACAACTCTGGCTGATTTACTAAATGGAATTAAAGATAATTAGAACAATCAATTGTTCCGAGCCATTACGGGAATCAGCAGAATCATCAAAATCAAAACAACAGGAAAAATGCTTCCCGCAAGTAATCCAGCCTTAAGGTTGTTGCCAAAGATTTGAGAAATATTTCCCACAAGAGCAGGACCGGCAGCGCCACCTAAATCTCCAGACATGGCCAGCATTGCAAAAAGTGCAGTCCCGCCTTTGGGGATTCTTGGAGAACAGATGCTGATTGTTCCCGGCCACATGATTCCGACTGAAAATCCGCAGATAATGCAGCCCAAAAGTCCCAGTATCGGAAGAGCAGAAAGAGACGCCAGAAGATAACTTGCAAGGCACAAAAGCCCTGAAAAAATCATAAAACGCATAAGACTTATTTTTGGACCAAACTTGCCAAAGAAGGCTCTGCTGAGCCCCATCGTAACTGCAAACATACAAGGGCCCGCAAGATCTCCAATATTTTTGGAAAATCCCAGCGCAGATTCTGTAAAAGCCGAAGCCCATTGCGCCATAGAAAGCTCAGAAGCCCCTGCACAAATCATAAGGATTATAGCAATCCAGAAAAGTGGCTGTCTGAACAAAGCCAAAAGTCCCATTCCCTTTTCGCCGTTATTTGGCTGTTCAATCGGACAGGTCGCAAAATTATAGATATTAAAAAGAGGCACCACAGCCCAAATGCAGGCAAGAATCTTCCAGTTGCCCATGCCAAAAAACTTAAAGAAGATAGTAGAAATAACAATAACTCCCACAGAGCCCCAGCAATAAAAAGAATGCAAAAGACTCATTACCGCTTCTTTATGTTCAAATGGACATGCCTCTACTATCGGGCTTCCAAGGACTTCAACAAGACCGCTTCCAATTGCATAAACAACAACACTTATGATAATTCCAACATATGGATCTGAAAAAAGCTCGGGCAAGAAGGCAAGCAGAATAAGACCCGCCGCAGAACAAAGACAGGAAGTCACAATACATTTTCTGTATCCAATTTTATCCACGGCTCTGACACAAATAATATCTACAATCAATTGGGTTATAAAAAATACCGCAGGAATAAGCGCAATTTTTCCCAGCGAGACCCCATAATTTTTGTTAAACATCAAAAATAAAAGCGGTGTAAAATTTGCAGCAATCGCCTGAGTTATAAATCCAAGGTAACACGCAATCAGTGTCCTGTTGTATTTCTTTATGCTATTTTCCATGAAAATCTCCTTAATAATTATAAAATATCACAATTAAACCTGCAAAATAATATATAAAATCAATTATTTATTGTAGAAAATCACAATAATCAAAGAAATTAAATGCTTTTTTCTAAAAATTCTTATATAATTTCATAAGAAATGAAATATAATGATGGATATTCCAAAATAATAACAGACGAAACTCGCCGGGAACTTGCCGCTCATGGAAATGCGGAATATCCTTTTAAGTATTATCTTGAAGACATCTGGGATTTTGACCTGCATTGTATAGACTGGCACTGGCATTCAGAGCTGGAGTTTGTCCTTGTGGAAAAGGGCCTTGCAGAATGTTTTATCGGAAGTGAAAAATATGAGCTTTCCGCCGGTATGGGGATATTCATCAACTCAAAAGTAATCCACCGCTTTGAAGCCAAACAGAACACAATAATTCCGAATATAGTTTTTTCTCCAGACCTGCTCGCAGAAAAAGAGTCTTTGATTTATAAAAAATACATTCTTCCGGTTTTAGATTCCGATATTGAGTGTGTTATTCTGAATCCCCAAAACCTGATGCACAATGAAGTGCTTTGTATGTTGAAAGAAATCTTCATTGCTCAGGACAGTCAGAGTGAAGCTGTTACAAATGAATGTAAGTGCACAGAGCTTCTTACAGTGCAAAAGCTTTTGAAACTATGGGGTATTCTTTTTGAAATATTCAGTGACTTATCCCGGAATAATAAAATGCACCTTGCTGTCGGAAATAAGAAATCCGTCAGGACAAAGTTCCAGCTTCAGATGATGATGCAGTTCATTCATCAAAACTATACCAATCAAATTTCTTTGGAAGATATTGCCACCTCCGGAGGAATGAGCCGGAACAACGCGCTTTTAGTTTTTAAAAATAATCTTCACACCAGCCCTATACAATATCTGAATAATTACCGTCTCTGTCGTGCAGCAAAATTGCTCAGCGAAACCGAAAAGAAAATCGCCGCAATCGCTTTTGACACAGGCTTTGAAAGTCCCGCATATTTTTGCCGCCAGTTCAAAAATCTTTTCCAGATGACTCCAAAAGAATATAGGGATAGATAATTACGCGGTTTTAAATTTACAAATAATTATATTGAAAGTAAAATTACAAGAGTAGTAAGAATCTTGTCTGGAGAAAAATAAAACACAAACAAAGGTTCGTAGCCGACAGTGGGTCGGGCCCGCTGCGGTACAACCAGTTGTTATCCCGTTTTACAGTAGAGTTTTATACAATTATTCTAATCAATCCTTATACTCACTGCACGCGAACAGGTGTTAAAGTTGTATTACTGTTCTTATTGTTCTTGGAGGGCAATTATGAAGAAAAACACAGCTTTTTCGTGGGTATGGTCTTATGTGCGCCGTTATCGTTTTTTAATGATGACAGGCTTGTTTTTAAGTGTTTGCGTAGCTGCACTGAATATGATAAACCCTCTTGTTACCGGCAACATTGTAGATAAAGTTATCCGCGGCGGAAAACATGAGCTGCTCATAAAGTTTATTCTTATTATGGTAGGAACAACCTTAGGAAAATCAATTATCCGCTACACTTATCAGGTAATTTTTGAACACTGTTCTCAAAATGTAATCTTAAAAATGCGAGAGGATTTGTACGACCACATCCAGAAGCTTGACTTTTCCTGGTATGATAACGCACAAACCGGCAATGTTATGACTCTCCTTACTTCAGACCTGGACAAGGTTCGTCATTTTGTAGCGTGGGTTCTTTATCAGATTCTGGAAAACTCGCTGATTTACATTTTTTCCATCATCACCCTTTCTACAATAAACTGGAAGCTTACCGTTGCCTTTATGGTAATTGCACCACCTGTACTATTTCTTGTACAAAAGTTCAAAATCCATATCCGCCCGGCACACCTTGCTGTCCGAGACCAGTTTGCTGTTTTGAATACCCGCGTTGGCGAAAACATTGAAGGTAACCGTGTTGTAAAGGCTTTTGTTCGCGAAGGCTACGAAATAAACCAGTTTGATACAGAAAACGACAAGTTCCGCGATGTTGCCGTAAAAAATGCTGATGTCCGCGTAAAATACACTCCTTGGATTGAAGCCTTGTGCGGAATCCTTCCAGTTATTCTGATTCTTTTTGGCGGCTATCTTGTAATGACCGAAGAAATGACAATAGGACAACTTGTAACATTCAACGGCCTTATGTGGGCTTTTACTCAGCCAATCAATATGTTTGGAATGCTTGTAGACAACATGCAGAACTTTGGTGCTTCTCAGGACAGACTTTACGAATTGTGGTGCGCAAAACCAAAAATCAACAATGATGAAGCTGCAATTAAACGAGATGTACCGATTATTGGCGAAGTTGAATTTAAGCATGTAAGCTTTGCCTATAACGAAACACCAGTTTTGCAGGATGTAAACTTTGTAATTCCGGCTGGAAAAACGGTAGGCATACTTGGACCAACCGGGTCTGGAAAATCAACAATCGCAAATCTTCTTTGCCGCTATTATGATGCTGTAGATGGAGAAGTTCTGATTGACGGAATAAACGTAAAGGATTACGACCTGCAATACTTACGCAAAAATGTTGGAATCACCATGCAGGAAGCTTTCCTCTTTAGCGATACAGTTGAAGGAAACATAGCTTTTGGCAATATAGATGCTCCATTCGAGGATGTTGAAAAAGCCGCAGAACTCGCACGCGTAAAAGAGTTCATCGGAGATTTAACAGAAGGATACGACACAATTGTTGGTGAACGCGGTGTTGGTTTAAGTGGCGGACAGAAGCAGCGAATTGCCCTTGCAAGACTTTTCCTTGCTGACCCTAAAATTATGATTCTTGATGATACAACAAGTGCAGTTGATAACGATACCGAAAAGAAAATCCGTGAATCAATTGCAAAAAAGAGTGGCGGACACACAATGTTCATAATCAGCCACAGAGTTTCTTCCTTTGAAAACGCAGATATAATTCTTGTAATTCAAAACGGAAAAATCACTCAGAGCGGAACTCACGAAGAGCTTATGGCTCAGACTGACGGTTATTACAGACAGGTTTGGGAAGAACAGAACTAGATTTACAAAGGGAGAAATAATTATGGCACGAAATAAGTTTGATGCAGATGAAGAAATAGAACGCAAGTTTAATGCGCACATAATAATGAGACTTTTCAAATGGATTAAGCCCTACAGCGGATGGATGGCATTTTCCTGCCTTTTGATGCTGCTGTCTTCGGCAATTTCGCTTACAAGCCCTTACCTTATCCGTATGGCAATTGACCAGGCAATGCCGGCTAAAAACTTCCGCATGCTTGTTATTCTTTCAGTGATTCTGCTTGTTTCTACACTTTTAGTACGTATTCTTCTTGCAGAAAAGCTTAAGATTATGACAAGGGTTGCCCAGAAAATCATCGTTAATATTCGAAAGGATGTTTTTACAAAGCTTCAGAGTCTTCCGTTTACATACTTTGACAGCCGTCCGCACGGAAAAATCCTTATTCGCGTTGTAAACTATGTAAACTCACTTTCAGACCTGCTTTCCAACGGAATTATCCAGCTGATTTCAGACCTTTTTACGCTTGTGGTAATCATTGGCTTTATGCTTGCAATTGATGTAAAGCTAACTTTTGTCTGTATGGCTGTTCTTCCGGTACTTTTCATCATCCTTTTTTCCATGAAGAAAAAGCAGCACGAAGCCTGGAAGCAGGAAAGCTACAAACGTTCAAATCTTACGGCTTACATTTCCGAAAGTCTCAATGGTATGAAAATTACTCAGAGTTTTGCGCGCGAAAACGTAAATCAGGGGATTTTTAACGACTTGTGCCAGAAGTGTAAAACTGTCTGGATTCGTGCGGTAAACATTAACAATATTATCTGGCCGGTTGTAGACAATCTTTCTACACTTGGTGTTGCACTTGTTTATATGGCTGGTATTGCCTGGCTGGGTGATGGAATGGGCGGTACAGTTACAGTTGGAACACTCGTTGCCTTTGCGGGTTATATCTGGCGATTCTGGTTCCCAATTCAAAACCTTGGTAACTTCTATAATTCAATGGTAACAACCGGCGCCTACGTTGAACGCATTTTTGAGCTTCTTGATGAACCTGAGGATATTACAGATAAAACAGGTGCAACTGAGCTTCCACCAATCCGCGGCCATGTAGCTTTTGACCATGTTACCTTCTCTTATGAACCAGGAAATCCGGTTTTGAAGGATGTTAATTTTACAATCACTCCGGGTATGACTGTTGCAATTGTAGGACCAACAGGGGCTGGTAAAACAACAATCGTAAATCTTCTTACACGCTTCTACAATCCGGATGAAGGTAAAATTATGATTGACGGTCTTGATCTGCAGGATTTACAGATTAAGTCAATACGTAAGCAGGTAGGCGTAATGCTGCAGGACAGCTTTCTGTTCAGCGGTACAATTATGGAAAATATCCGCTATGGTCGTCTTGATGCAACTGATGAAGAATGTATTGCCGCTGCAAAAACTGTTCAAGCTCACGACTTTATTTCTGCTTTCCCTGATGGCTACAACACAAAGCTTTCTGCAAATGGTGGTGGTCTTTCGCAGGGACAAAAACAGCTTATAAGCTTTGCGCGGGTTCTTTTGAGTGATCCTAGAATCCTTATTCTTGATGAAGCAACTTCTTCTGTTGATACACATACAGAAAAAGCTCTCCAGCGTGGTTTGGGAGAGCTTTTAAAAGGTCGTACAAGCTTTATTATTGCGCACCGTCTTTCTACAATCCGTAATGCCGATGTAATTTTCTACGTTGACCACGGAGAAATTGCAGAAAGCGGAAACCATGACGAACTTGTAAAACTAGGTGGAAAATACGCCGCTATGGTAAACATCCGAAGATAAATCAGTCTACAAAAATCTGCGCCTTTTTATCTTCAAGTTCAATTTTTTCAAGAACGTTATCCGCACTGCTGCACAAAGCTTTTGCCAGATTCTTATCATCAAGACTGGCAGAAAGCTTTTTCATTATTCCAATAACATCCTTTATTTCCTGATTGCTTACATTTCCGCTTTCGCCTGTTCTGAGATTATCAGCAACTTCTCCCAGAACTCCTGCTTTTCGCAGAGACTGACTTGTCTTGAGCAATCCCGGTTTTCCGGACATTTTGGAAATAAGATACTCCATCTGCATTCGCTGCTTTCCAGTGCGGAACTTTTCTTTTTCATCATCAGGCAGATATTCGCTTAAAGAAAGAAGCTTTCTGAACATATCAATCTGTGGTGCATTCTCAATTGCTTCTTCATCATCTTCAATAACCTTTTCTATAGTCGGTAGTAATTCTTTTGCAGAAGACAAGAGGCTGTTGGCATCGGATTCATCTTCTTCAACTGCTTCAACAGATTCAGTTTCGACTGTATCAGCTTCAACAGGTTCTGCTTCTTCAACCGCTTCATCTTCGATTGCATCAAAATCAATATCCGCAACATCATCAACTTCCGGAATTAAATCTTCCGCTTCCTGAGAAAGCTCTTTAAGCATTTCATCTACAGTCGGGAACTGAATCTCTTCCTGGCTTTCTTCAAGCAGAACTTCGGCTTCATTATCTGTTCCAATAAGAGATTCGGTTTCATCATCGGTGAGCATTTCGTTGCCGACAAAAGTACCGGTGTCTGGTTCTTCAAGGTCGAGCTCTGTATCTTCATCGATTGCTTCATCGGTAACCGGTTCTTCAGCAATTACTTCATCCGCAACTGGTTCATCAACCATTGGTGCAGCTTCAACAACAGGTTCTTCTTCTGCTACAGGCTCTTCTTCTATTACAGGTTCACTCGGCTTATTATAAAAACCAGATTCCTGCTTTTCTTCCATATCGTTCAGGCGGTTCTTGAGCACTTCCTGTTCATCTGCAATCTGACGTGCAAGCTTCTGCGCCTCCATAGCCGTATCCATTGCAAAACGTGAAGACTGCATCATTGCATCCTGCATTCGTTTCTGCATTTCTTCTACATAAGGGTCTGGCTGATACTGCGGCTGGTATGGTGGTTCCCTGTACGGTGGTTCAAGTGGTTCATTCTGGTTATTAAACGGCGATTGAGGCTGCGGTTCTGGTTCAGGGGCGGCAGGCTCTTCTGTCTGTGTACCATAAGGGTTGTCCCCATTACCATAAGGGTCATCATCAAAGAAATCATCCCTGTCTTCAGGTTTTACATTACCCTTTTCATCAAACTGACCAAAATCAAATGCATCAGGATCTTCTTCATCATCTAACAAATCAGAGGCAAGGTTGTCCCCGTTTGCAGCAGGAGAAGAGTTGTCCCCACCTGCACCATTTGCATCATTTGATATATTTGCAGCAGGGCTGTCCCCATTTTCACCAGCTCCAGCAACAGGTACACCGGCAGCTTCCCCGTCATCCGCCGCAGGACCGACCGCTTGAACCGCAACTGGTTCAGGTTCTGGTTCTTCTGACTCAGGCTCTTCTTCGCCCATCATTTCATCAATGTTTTCATCAAGATTATCAAAGAACTCTTCTTCTTCCTCTACAAGAGCTTCCTGCATAGGAACATTTCCGCCAAGCTGACTGAAATCAAAATCATCTTCCTGTGGAGCTTCAGCTTCTTTGTTTTCAACTACAGCTGGAGTTTCTTCAACCGGCAGACTTTCAACAGGTTCTTCTTCAACCGGTTCCGGCTCAGGAGGAACTTCTCTGTGCATCATTTCTGAAAGCTTTTTTATCTGCTTGTCTGCCAGAATATTCGGCTTTCTAAGATTGCGGCTCTTATCATAAGAATCCATTGCATTTTCCAAATCTCCAGTATTCGTGTAGATTCTTCCAAGCATGTTGTAGCCGGCAGGATTCCTGATTTCGCGGGCAACAAACTCCTTGGCTTTTTTCTCTGCCATTTCATTGTTACCAATCTGGGCATAACGGCCTGCTGCTTCAATAATATGATTTTTATAATGCTTGTTCAGTTTATTAATCCGGTCTGAATATTCTTTTGCCTTCTGTTCATCATTAACACAAATGCTGTACTGCTCGCCTAAATCAAGAACCTGCAAATCCTTAGCACTATCAGGCTCGCTTTCCAGCTCCTGCAGATTAATTCCAGCCGATTCGTATTCTTCTGCAGAAAGAAGCGTGTGAACATACTGCTTTTTCAAATCCTTGTTATCCGGTTCAAGTTCCATTGCCTTTATAACCGAATCAAGTGCTTCCTGCGGCTTTTCACCTTTTTCAAGAGCATCTGCCAGCCCCGAAAGAATACGGATATCGTTTTCTGCAAATATGGCAGCTTTTTTGTAAGTTTTTATTGCAGAATCATAATCAAACTGACTTATATAAATGCGTCCCAAAAGACACAAAAGTTGAGAATCATTAGGATAAAGCTCTATTGAACGGTGAACAAGATCAGAAGCTTCCTTTGTTCTCTGGCAGGTTATAAGAAGATTACTGAAATCTCTGATTGCGTCTACCCAACCTGGTTTAGCTTTTAATGCAGCTTCATAACAACGGATTGCTTCTGTATACATTTTTGCTTCATCATAACAAACTGCAAGGTTGTAATTCAAAATAGGGTGATTCTGATCAACCTGCAAGCCTTTTTTATAAGACGAAATTGCCTTGGCGTAATCCTTTTTTTCATAATAGATTTTTCCAAGATGATTGTATGCCAGTACATCAGAAGGGTTTTCGTTAATTACAATTTCAAACGCTTCTATGGCATCATCATAATTGCCCATTTCCTTGTAGGTAAAACCAAGATTGTAGTTTACGCTGCCGGTCTGTCTGTCTTCATCCAGAGCTTTCTGCAGAATATTGATTGAATCTTCATATCTCTTCAAACGTCGGTATATTGCACCCAGACTGTTCATTGCCTCAACATAATGAGGATAAAAGGTGATAATCTGCTCGTAATAAGGAATTGCCTTTGCATCTTCTCCGTTTTTTACGTAGATTGAGCCAAGTTCCTTAAGATAATCAACATTGGAAGGATCATTTTTTAACAGCTGCTTATACAAACGTGCTGCCGTTGCAAAATCCCGGGACAAAACTGCCGATTTAGCTCTTGTCAGAATCAGGTTTTTTTCATTTAATGTATTTTTTATTTTATTCATTTTTCTTCCTTAAATTACCTTAATTATTTCTTCAATCTGTCCAATGGTCTGGCAAAAACTTCCTTTGACATAGGTCCTGTTATTCTGTCATCAAGCCTTGACCAGGCCGCAATTGCAAAATAATAGATTTTCCCATTTTCCAATCCTGTCACCTTAAACGATGTCTGATTTCCAACTTTTATTGGGGATGCTCCTTCAACTGCAATTCTTCCCAAGTATTCTCCAGGACGACTGCCATAGTAGATATAATAACCACCGGCAGTATCATCAACTGAATATTTCCATTTTAAAAGCACACAACCATTTCCTGCTTCGGCCTTTACTGTAAAAGGCGGCAGCGGTAAAGGAAGTTCTGTAAAATCCAGCTCAATGGTAGTTACAGAAGGAGTTTTTTCTCCATCCCCATCCGGATAAAGATTACAGGCAACCTGGAAATACAGGCCTGTTATACCGTCAAGGGTGTCCCCATTTTCAACTGGCTTCCATTCAGGATAAGTGTCTGTCCAGTTATAAAAATTGTCTCCTGAACGCACAAAATAGCATACATCAGTCTGAGGAGGAATACTGTCAACAGCCGTAAGCGAATTAAGCTTTGCACCGGTAGAAACCTTAATCGGTTTAGTTTCAAAACGTCCGCCTGTTGGTGCATAAATCAGCCGTCTCAGGGTTCCTGCATATTCTGCAGACTGGTATTCCGGTGGAGAATATGGCCGTCTTAAAATACGGATATCATCAATTTTTCCTGTATATTCAGTACAGAATTGAAGTTCAGATGGAGTTCCAAGAACAATAAACTCAATTTCGCCATTTGCATCGCCGGTAGAAGTTACGTACAGCAAATCCTCTGTAACTCCATTTACAAGGTACTCAAGTATTCCGGTTTCACAGTCATAAGAAAGAACGTGACAGCTCCATTTATCAGGAATAATGTTTGAAGTTCCTTTCAGATTTATTTCATTATTTCCGTATTCGTTTTTGTAATTATCAAAAAAGTTAGATAAAGTCCAGCTGAGGTGACCTCCGTCAAAAATACAGTTCATAAGCTGGTAGATGAGTCTGCCCCGTACATTTTTGGAAGATTCCCATTTGATTATTACTTCACCATTTTCTGCAATCGACGGACAAAGCCAGAACTCTATGGAAAAAGACCCCAAAAGTCCTTCCGTACCGAAAAATGCTCCAGGTTTACCAAGAACACTCAATCCTCCAATATTTCTGGACAAACCGGCACCCTTTTCCATTATTGCATCAGTAGAAATCCGAAGATTATTCGTCAAAATATCATAAGCACCCGTAGAAACAGGCATTGCAGGATTTTCAAAATCAATCAGTAAGTCGGTAACCTCATCCGAAGCAAAGGAATTAGTTGCAAGCTCAATACAATCATAACCATAGCGTCCTGTTCCCGTAGTTACACCATTTGAATAACTGAATGCAGACCATCCTTCCTTTCCGCCAAGGACAATCTGAGTATTCTCTGCGTATACATAATGAGAAAAAAGGAATAAAATGCAGAGCAGGAAACTTACCTTGCAGGACACTTTATTAATCTGTTTTTTTAACATATAGTTCACCTAAATAGTCTATCGGCATAAATTTAAAAAAGATTAATCAAAACTGCGGTTACACGGTGGCAGAAATGGCAAAAAACACTACCTGGGATACTTTACACGAAACAGCTCTGAAAGCACCTCAATCAAGCGGGGTTTACCTGTGGCGTAATTCCGAAAACACCGTAATTTACGTAGGAAAAGCTAAAAACTTAAAAAACAGGCTCTGCTCGTATTTTTCGGGGCAAAAAAACATAAAAACAAAAATGCTCATTGCCCATGCAGTCCTTATTGAATACATCACTACAACAAACGAGTACGAAGCCCTTCTTCTTGAAAATAATCTGATTAAAAAATACAACCCACGCTACAACATCAATCTTAAGGACGGTAAATCTTACCCTGTTCTGCGCATTACTAATGAAGATTTCCCGCGCATTTTCCGCACAAGAAGGATTTTGCAGGATGGTTCACAATATTACGGCCCGTTTCCCAATGTTGATGCGGTAGACACTTTTCTTGATACAATTTACAAGCTTTTTCCAGTCCGTCACTGCAAGGTTCTGCGCAAAAGGGACACTCCCTGCCTGTATTATCACATGAAGCAGTGTAAGGCTCCCTGCTGCAATAAGATTTCAAAGGAAGATTATGGCGAATATATTGAAGAAATTGGCCGTCTTTTAGAGCAGAAGGATGATGATGCAGCCAAACGGATGACCGAAGAAATGAAGGCGGCAGCGGCAGAGCTTAATTTTGAAAAGGCAGCACGGCTTCGCGACGGAATAAAGGCTTTACTTGTGCTCCAGAACCAGAACATTGTGGAAGCTTTTGATTCCGAAGACAAAGATTATATTGCATACTGGCGCGAAGGCGAACTTGTAAGCTTTACCGTACTGAAAATCCGTCACGGAAAGCTTCTGGGACGCGAAAATTACCGTGTTGAAAGCTTAAATGAAGATGATGAGCTTACCGGCGAGTTTATTTCCGCCTATTACGAGGATGAAAAGCAGATTCCTCCAGCAATTTACGTTACTACAACCACCGAGTACGAAATTATTTCCAAATGGCTAAACGATGAAAAGCATGGAGAAACAAAGGTTTTCACTGTTTCCACCGGCGGGGTTTCAACTACAGACACTTCATCTGAGGGCACCGCATCATCATCACCGCAAACCTCATCATCACCGAACACATCTTCTTCTCCACACGATATTGCCGCAATCAATATGGCACTTCAAAATGCCCGTGAAGATATTATCCGCCGCCTGCGTGAACGAGGGGACACTCCTGCTCTTGAAGAACTCAAAACCCTGCTTAATCTGGATACGCTTCCAGTTCGAATTGAAGGCTTTGATATTGCACATATCGGCGGAAAGTTCCCGGTTGCTTCCCTCATCAGCTTTTACAACGGCAACCCGGACAAAAAGAATTACCGCTATTTCCGGCTTAAAACAACGGACGGTATAATAGACGATTTTGCTTCCATGCGGGAGGCAACCACCCGGCGGTATACAAGGCTGCTCAATGAACAGGCAGAGCTTCCAGATTTAATTATGATAGACGGTGGCCTGGGACAGGTAAATGCCGTAGAAGGTGTCCTGCAGGCACTTAATCTTGATATTCCGATTGTCGGTCTTGCTAAAAGGGATGAAGAGCTTTATCTTCCGGGAAACAGCACCCCGATTTGTGTTCCACGCCGCAGTGATGCACTAAGACTTCTGCAGCGTGTGCGAGATGAAACTCACCGCTTTGCAACAAGCAGAAACCAGAAGCTCCGCACTAAAGAAAATACAGACAGTCTGTTCCTTGAGCTGCCGGGTGTTGGTGAAAAACGGGCCTTAAAGCTGCAAAAAACTTTCCTCACTCTGGAAAACCTTGCTGAACAGGAAGAATCCGCAATTGCTCAGGCTCTAAATATAAAAAATGCTGATGAAGCTGCCACTATTCTTTTTGCGGCAAAGGAACTTTTGAAAAAGCGCAACGAAAAGAAAGAGGCGCAGAAATCATCACTTGGAATTGCAGGCACTACAAAAGAAAAGGCTGCGGAAGCCAAATATATTGATGATCTGGCCGAACTTGCATTGTCAGCAGCAGAAGACACACCAGATTATGGTTGATTTCCATGACTAAGCTTTACCGCAATATAGAAATTAAATCTTTGCGGCCAAGCTTTTCCAATGCTTCGTGGACTAAGGCTCGGTTTGCGGGATTTTTGAACTGTATTAAGGCACGCTGCAGGCGGCGTTCGCGGGCTCCTTTTGGAACATAGATGCGAGCAAAGGTGCCGTCTTTATTGCGGGTATATGGATCAAGCTCGGTGTAGTACTGGCATGTGGAAAGGCTGCCGGGAGTCGGATAAAAGTCCTGGATCTGGTCGGGGACAAAGCCTGTTTTTTTAAGGTACATGGCAGTGTCCAGGGCTTCTTTTAAGCCGCAGCCGGGGTGGGCAACAATATAATATGGAACAATGTACTGTTTTAGATTGAGTTTTTTGTTCATCTGCGCATATTCTTTTTCGAACTGAACATAGGTGCTGTGATTGCTTTTTCGCATTAAGGCAAGAACCTTGTCGTTTGTATTTTCCGGGGCAACCTTAAGCTGACCTGAAATATGATAGCGGCACAAATCTTCAAGAAAATGCTTGTCTTTATCCATAATCAGATAATCAAAACGAATGCCGGAACGAATAAAAACCTTTTTTACACCAGGGACAGCCCTGAGTTTTCTTAAGAGCTCAATATAATCTTCATGCGAAACTTCAAGATTCGGGCAGGGCTCGGTACCAAGACACTGCCTGTTTTTACAAACGCCCGCTTTAAGCTGCTTCTGGCATGCAGGCTGACGGAAATTAGCTGTAGGCCCGCCGACATCGTGAATATAGCCTTTAAACTGCGGATGATGAGTAAGGGCTTCTGCTTCCTTTACAAGAGATTCGTGACTGCGTGCCTGAATGCGCCTGCCCTGATGAAAGGTGATTGCACAGAAAGAACAGGCTCCGTAACAGCCCCGCACCGAAGTAAGGGAAAAAAGCACCTCCGCCAGAGCAGGGATTCCTGTTTTTCCGTTTGCAGCGGGTTTGTCGTAAATTGGATGCCACCTTCTTGTATACGGCAGCTCCATCACGTCATCAAATTCCTTAGTTGTAAGTGGCAGCGCAGGAGGATTCTGCACTACAAAGCGCGTGTCTGCTTTTTCTACAAGGTAATCTGCATTTAGGGCATCGGTATTCTGCTCCTGAATCAAAAAGCTTTCGGCAAACTTCTGCTTTGACAGAGGGTTGTCCCCATTAATTTCTTCAAAGGAAGGCAGAATAATTACTTTTGCATTCGGATTTATTGCTGCAGCATTGATTTTTTCCAGCTTTACCTTTTCGGCAGGGTCGCCACTCCCCCACCAGCAGGTGCCCCGCACATCGTGAATCTGACGAGCGGGGATTCCATCTGCAAGCTTTTGGGCAATTTCAAGCATTGAATGTTCGCCCATTCCGTACATAAGTAAATCGGCTTTACAGTCCAGAAGGATTGATTTTCGCACTTTATTTGACCAGTAATCGTAATGGGTAAAACGGCGCAGGCTTGCTTCTATACCGCCCACAAGAACATCCACACCTTTATAAGCTTCGCGGATTTTGGAAACATAAGTTATAAGGGCACGGTCGGGGCGATGTCCGGCTTCTCCACCATGAGCATAGGAATCCTGGGAACGGGGTTTGTTATTTGCGGTGTAGTTGCTCACCATTGAATCCATGGCACCTGCACTTACCAGAAAAGCAAGGCGCGGACGACCAAGCACCTTAAAGGCTTCTACATTTTTGTAATCGGGCTGGGCAATTATTCCAACCTTGTAGCCGTGGGCTTCCAGCAAACGACCAAGGAGGGCGGCGGCAAAGGAGGGGTGATCCACATAAGCATCGCCACTAACAAAAACAAAGTCGCACTGATCCCAGCCACGTTTTTTCATATCATCTTGAGAAATCGGAAGAAAAGAACTGGCAGAATCATCCATTCTTCACCTCATAAGCTGCGGAATTGGTCAAAGGTTTACAGCCAGGTTTATTGTCTGAGTTTTTTTTCTCTCCTGCTTTTTGATTTAAGCCCGCAATTTTGGTGAAGATTCTTTCCAGATACTGGGCTTCGCTTTCGGAAAGGCTTGCTCTTGAAAGAAGGCTGCGCCAGAAGTTTTCCATATCTTCGCGGCCGGGCATTTTGAAAAAACCGATTTTCTGCATGTTATCTGTGATTATTTGTACTGATTTGTCTATTCTCTGCAAAGAAAGAGGTGTGTAACCCGCAAGCCGTTTATTATTCTGGCGCAAGCTTTCCCTAAAAAGATGGTAGCAGATTATCTGTACTGCATGGCTCAAATTAAGTGAACCAAAATTATCTGAAGAAGGAATTGTTACGCCAAGGGTGCACTGATCAAGCTGCTCGTCGGTAAGTCCTGTGCGTTCGTTCCCAAAAACTACAGCAACCTTTCCGCCAGAAACAACTGCATCATCATCACTAACACTATCTGCCGGGCTTCCAGTGATATTTCCAGTGATTTTTCCTGCCATTTCTGCAAACTCTTCGGGTAAAAGCAGCTTTCCGCGTTTTTTTCCTGCACGTCTTGTTGTTCCTGCACAAATAGCACAATCGGCAGTGGCTTCTTTAATTGACTTGTAAAAGCTGGCTTTATCAAAAATGGGGACGGCGTGTATGGCTAGAGTGTGGATATGTTCAATATCATAATCTTCTTTTTTACCAACAATTCGTAATTCGCTGATGTCGTTGTTTGCCATTGCACGACAGGCAGCTCCAATATTGCGGCTTTCATCGGGGTGGTCAAGTATGATTATGATTTTATTAAGATTCATGATTCCTCAAAAGATTGCCGGATCAAGTCCGGCAATGACATTGTTACCAGTAGAAAGACTTTACGTAGAGCCAGATAAAAAAGGCTACGGCTATCATCTTCATTCCAACACCAAGCAGAAAGCCTAAAAAAGCTCCCCAGGCAGATTTGAAAGAAGGTCCAAAAGCTCCCTTTGTATTTATAAGCTCAAAAATCAGGGCGCCTAAAAAAGGACCAAGAATAATTCCTGCCGGTCCTGCAAAAAAGCCGATTATGAGTCCAAAGGTTGCTCCTCTTGTTGCGGCCTTACTTCCACCTGTTTTGTTAGTCATATATACCGGCAAAATGTTATCCAGAATGGAAACTAAAACTGCAATAACAGCTGTTACAATCAGCCAGACAAGAGAAAGCCCATTATAAGAAGAAAAATAACAGAGCAAGAGCCCTACCCAAGCAAGCGGGGCTCCAGGAAGAACCGGAATAAAAGTTCCAAGAAAACCTATGGCAAGAATCACTCCTGCCAGAATAGACAGCAACAGACTTACATTCATAACTCTATTGTACTTGTTTTACTGATTTTTTAATACTCCCAAACGCAGATATGTCCTAATTTCTTCTGCAAACTTATGTGCGGCTTCCTGATTTGTCTGGAAAACTGCATCACCAAGAGCAGGAAGTGGACCATCTTTACAGGAAGCGGCAAGGAAACGCACATCATCGGCCTGGCGGTCGTAAGCCTGAGAGCGGGAAGAAACCGGGCCAAGCTTGCTGAGCATTGACAAATCCTTTTGAGAAGTATCTGTTACCAAATCCTTTAAGATTTCATCAAAATAAGGATACTTTGTAAGCTTCATTGCTACATATGATGGGGCTATAAGTCCGTGGTCAATTCGTGTGCTGAATACAGGAACCCGGTCTGCATCAAACTTTTTAACAGAATTATATGGAATTGTTCTGTGAACCGAAAGCGAAGTGAACATTACGCCAACCTGATTATCTTCCATAAAAGCTGTAAGGTCGCCGTGTTTACCTGCGTACCAGTTAGGATGAACTAAACCATCGTTTTGCCAGCCCCGCAGCATATCTAGAATTGCACGAAGAGTAAACTTATCACTTGAATTTTTGGAAACCGAAAGCTCTTCATCAATATTCTGTGCAAGTGAAGGCTTTTTCAATAATAAAGAAACAGCTTTGTTATAGCTTGCAGTTCCACCAAAGCCTTCTACCATAGCTCCAACAAAGGCCAGCAATACTTCATCTTCACCACCCGCGCAGAAGAAAGGAGAAAAAACATAACCTTTCATTGTTTTAAGATAATCCTGAAGCTCTGGAATGCTCATTGGAAAATCAAGGCCTGCTTTTTCTCTGCCATCCTTATAGTAAGCCATTTCGTAATGGTCCAGAGCAAAAGGAAGAACCTTTCCGGCAGAACGTCTTAACGATGTTGGCATTCCAGCATACCATTCAAGAGGTAAATCTTCTGCATATTTTTCAAGGCGAGCTGTTGCTTCTCCATTTTTAGTAAATATAAGCTCGTATTTTTTTCCAATATCCTTTTCGTTGAACTCTACATCAGAAATATCTGTAAAGGTTATTGCTCCATCATAAAGGGAGGTTACGCGCTTTTGTATTTCGTCAACCAGATTTTTTGGCATTTGATAAAAAGCTACATCAAGATTTTTTGCACTATTTGCTTTATAATATTCTACAAGGCTGATTATTTCAAAAAGCCCTAGAATAAAACTTAGAACAAGAATTAAGATTTCTTTCCAATACTTCTTTAGTTTATCTTTAAATAAAAGTAAAAATTCCTGAAATTTGTTTGCTTTTTTTCCAGAGTTTTTCTTTTTTCCAGTTTTTTTGTTTTTTGAAGTCTTAGCCATATCTTTATTATCGCCTATAAAAAGAAAAATTAAAAGACTATATTGTCTTCATCAATTATATTTCCGTTTGAAAAATAAATTGCACGTTCAATACACTGTTCAAGCTGCCTCACATTTCCCGGCCAGTTATATTCTTCCAGCTTTTTTAGGGCTCTTTCTTCTATGATTTTGCCCTTTTGTTTAGCAATTTCATTTGCAATTTCTATAATATCGCAACGACGTTCCCGTAAAGGAGGAATCTTTATAACATTTGCCGAAATTCTGTAATACAAATCTTTTCGGAATAAACCTTCTGCTATTTTTACTTCAAGTCTTTCATTTGTTGCAAAAATTGTACGCACATTCACCTTTATTTTTGAATGCGACCCAACCTTATAAATCTCACCGGAATCTAAAACCGTGAGCAGCTTTGACTGAAATTCAAGCGATGTAGAAGAAATTTCGTCAAAAAAGAGTGTGCCTCCGTCTGCATCCTGAAAAAAGCCCTGCTGACCCTTACTGTCTGTATAGGCACCTTCTACAGCCCCAAAAAGTGCTGCATCTGCCAGGCTATTGGAAATTACCGAAGAATTTATTCCAACAAAATTTCCGTTTTTGCGCGGAGACAACTGGTGTATGAGGCGAGCAATAGTTGATTTACCCGTTCCGCTTTCGCCGCATAGAAGAAGAGGTGTATCAAACTTTGCGTAATTCATTATCTCTTTTTTTAATATGCACATTGCTTCAGAGCTGCCAAAAAGAGAATTGACTACATTGTTATAAACTGCCGACGCTGCCACTTTTTTAATTGAATTGTAGGTGACCTCCTGCATATTTTCTGAAAGAAAGTTCTTTATATAATTTGTAAGAAACTGTTTTTTACACGGATAAGGCAAAGCAAACTTTGAGATTTCAAAGATTCCGCTTTTTATTTCAGGAAGAGTTTCAATAGGTACAATAAAGATGATTTTTGAAAGCCTTTCCTTGGAAAAATTAACTGTTAGATTTTCAAAATCACTAAGTATGGCATAGGAACAATCATACAAAATCAGGGAAAGAAAATAGTCGTTGACCGGTTTAAGTTCTGTTACAATACTTACAGGCATAATTTCGCTTAAATAAGTTTTGGTAAAATATGAAATATCCTTCCGCTTTGAAACGATTATTATATTTGTGTAATTTACAAACATCTAAATAAAATAACCTTCTTTTTCTCTCTGAGTTTTTGTAACTATTTTTTAAATAATTTTGTCCAAAGTAGAATAAAAAGATATGAGATGTATGGGAAAATTAAGAAGATTTTAAAAGGATTATGAAGGATTTCTACAAAAATCTCATTTCCTTTATCAAAGGTCTTTTCCCTGATTCTTTTTATTCGTTCTGAGAAAATACCAAAGGTGTCTGTGTAATACAAAAAGATGCTTGATGAAAACTGATTGCGTCTGCGGTATGGCCAGCAGTTTTTTTCTTTGATTCCGTCGCTCAATAAAACAAGCGATGGCTGTGCCTTAAAAATTGCCTGTACAATATCAGGTTCAACCTGTTTTGAATAATAACCAACGTATCTTCCAACAACCCTGAGTCCCGGGAAGGTTGCACGAACATTTGCTTCGGCTTTTTGCAGTGTTGTTTTGTTGGAACCAAGCATATACAGGGATTTATAATGGCTGTCGAGGATTGAAAGAATCTGGATTATTGCCTTGAACTGATTGTATCTCACAGGAATGTCTTTTTTTAAGAACTTTGCTCCCTTAAGAATGCTTTTTGAAACAGGGAGAATTAAATCTGCATTTTTAACACAGTCTGCAAAATCTCCACGGCGGCGTGCCTTTAACAAATCCCAGATAGAAAGAAAAATAATCTGCTTTGTTCCGGGTTTTGCAAGCAGTTCCAGAATCTCGTTTTCCATTTCTTCCGGTCTGCAAATATCAACAGGAACACCAATCAAATTAATTCTTTGAATACTCATACTTTATCCTCTTCATTGGCACAGCTTTGAATAGCTGCAATACCATACAATGCGGCCGTTTCGCACCTTAATATATTTACGGAAAAATGAAGGGGATAAAATAGACCTTTTTTTACTAAAAAATCAACTTCCTGCGGGCTAATTCCGCCTTCGCTGCCACAAGCTATGCCTATTCTTGCAATTTTACCTTTCAATTCCTCTTTTTGCAGGATTTTCCGAATGTTTCCGTCGCCATCATTTCTTTCGGAAAGGACAAAAGCAAGAGAAGTGGCAGTTTGTGCTTGTTCCACATTTTCTTCCGGCTGACCACCCTTGTTCTCTTCCAGCCTTCCACCTTGTTCCAACCAAAGCTCAAGGGCCGCCTCCAAAGAAAGAGGCTCTTCCACAAGTGTATTTACCGGCGAACCGCTCTGCTGCCTTGCTTCCTTTATAATGCGTTCAATCCGTTCTTTTTTTGCACCCTGCCCCTGCAAGGCACTTATACTGCTTTTTTCCGAATATTCGCCAATAATGGGGACAATCCTCTTTATTCCACACTCAGTTGCCTGCCGTACAATCTGTTCAAACTTTTGAGGCTTTGGAATAAATTGGAAAAGCCAGTATTCAATATTGTTTTGGACCGTCTGCTGGATTTCTTCTGCCTGCACTCCGCGGGTTAGTGATGATGAAGTACCTGCTCCGCCAGCTGCAAAACCAAAGGTGTCTGCGCAAAGCTGAAGTGTTACAATCCGCTGATTTTCATCAACCTTTGCTACGGTAGAGTTTTTTAAACTTCCGTCGGGGAGTCTGACACTAACCATGTCGCCAGTTTTTACCCTTAGCACCTGCCGTAAATAACGGTAGTCTTTTCCGCTCAGGCTGATGATTCCTTTTTTGTCGGGATTTTTTTCTAATACAAACTGGCGCATTTATGACTGTTACTGTTCCTGTGGCTGAGTTTTCTTTTCTTCCAGCGCAACTTCATCCTGAAGCTCTTTGAGAGTTTTGGTAGAAGACATAAGAGCTGTATATTCTCCGCTCTGTACAATACGAAGAGCTTCGTTCAACTGTAAATCGTAATCCAGATCATAAAGAGGAGAACCCTTTGAACGCAAAACCTGATTGCGGATAAGTCTTCTTATTATACGCTGATCAATAGGATACTGAGCATACAAGTCGGCAGCGGCCTTTGCAATTGCTTCTTCATCCATTTCCGGGTTATTTTCTACAGTCTGGGTGATTATGTCTGATTTTACAAGCTCAACATAAGTTTTTTCTTCTTCATCTGTGAACTTTTCAAGATTTTTGATTTCTAAATCAGGCGGAATACCAATTTTATCAATATTAACATCGCTTGGAGTGTAATAGCGTGCCATTGTAATCTTCATTCCATCAACATTGCTCAAGGGAATTACCTGCTGTACAGAACCTTTTCCGTAAGTTCTTTCGCCAACAAGATAAGCAAGGTGATAATCCTTTAATGCACCCGAAAGAATCTCGGAAGCACTGGCGGAACCTCTGTTAATTAAAACTACAATCGGCAGCTTTTTTCGTACAGTTGTATTGTTTCTGCTTGCCTTAAACTCCTGGTTTTCAAAAGCAAGGCGGCTTTTTGTAGAAACAATTATTCCTTCATCAATAAACTTGTCCGCAACATCGGAAACACTGTTAATAAGTCCACCAGGATTATCGCGCAGGTCAAGAATCATTCCTGTGTAATTGTTCTGATCAAAGAAATCAAGAGCGTTCTGGAGTCTTTTTGGAGTTTCCGGTGTAAACTCAATCAGGCGAACGTAACCAATGCTTGTTCCTTCTATCATACCAAACTTTGCGGTTGGAACTTCAATGAGCGCACGAACCAGCTTAACATCGAAACGCATATTAGTTCCGCGCAGGATAGAAACGGTTACCGGAGTGCCAACTTCACCACGCAAATGTGAAAGAACATCATCCATTGTCATATCGGCGGTAGGTAAACCGTCAACGGCAACAATATAATCACCGGACTGAATGCCTGCTTTTGCACCCGGTGTATCTTCAATTGGGGAAGAAACCTCTACATAAGCGGGTTTTTCAGGTGTTGATTCAAGCGGTTTTGTAATGGAAAGTCCTACTCCGCCAAAATTACCAACGGTTGTATCATTCAAAGAACGCATTGCGTTTGCATCAAGATAAAGTGTGTACGGATCGCCGATTGCATCAAGCATTCCCTTGATTGCGCCTTCGTACAATATTTTAGGATCTATTTCTTCTACATAATTCTGCTGAACAAAATCAAAAACCTGATTTATTTTCTTCATGTACTGGAAGCCGGAAGCTTTATCTTCCTTTTGAGAAGCCGAAAAACATGAAGAGTTTAAGCATATGGAAATTATTACTGCTGCTACAAAAAGTTTTTTGCCTGAATGATTAAAATGTGTTTTCATACTGCTCATTTTACTTTACTGAACTCAAAAAATCTACTACGAAAGCTGCTGCTAAATGGCTGCCAAACACTTTTTCTGCTTTCGTTGTCAGTTTAGCAAAGCAAAACTGACATTTCCTTGAATGACAAAAAGTGATTTCCATTGTATAATTACAGTATGGCACAGATTATTCCAGTAGCGAGCGGTAAAGGAGGAGTTGGAAAAAGCCTTCTTTCTGCCAATTTAGCAATTGCTTTGGGACAGCAGGGCAAACGTGTTGTTTTAGTAGATTTGGACTTGGGAGCTTCTAACCTTCATCTGGTTATAGGACAACACCCGGGCGTGGCAAGCCTTGGTTCCTGGTTTACAGAAAAATCTCAGTTTAAGGATATTATTCAGCCGACTGATTACCAGAATGTAAGCTTTATTGCAGGCGACAGCCAGATTCCAGACCTTACCTCCTTAAAGCACGCCCAGAAAATCAAACTTATACGAAATCTTAAAAATATTGATACAGATTACCTGATTCTGGACTTGGGTGCGGGGACTCATCAGTTTATTCTTGATATGTTCCTGCTTTCGCCACAGGGAATAATTGTTTCGGCTCCGGCTGTTACTGCCACTTTAAACGGTTATCTGTTCCTTAAAAACGCAGTTTTCCGCCTTTTGTACACAACTTACAAGAAAAATACTCCAGGCCGCGAGCTTCTTGATAATCTTAAGAAAAACTCAACTTCCATGCAGAAGCTTTATATTCCTCAGCTTGTTCAGGCTCTTGGCCGTGTTGACCCTGACACTACGCAGCTTTTTGTAAGCCGCATGCAGCAGTTCCGTCCGCGGCTTGTTATGAATATGATTGAAAACCCGGCTGACGCAAGTAAAGCACAGAGAATTAAGACTTCCTGCAACCAGTATCTTGGACTTGAAATTGATTTTCTTGGCATTATGTACCGCGATATGCTTCAGGATAAGGCACTTGCTTCTCAGTTGCCGCTTGTTGTTTATAAGCCGCAGTCTGTTCTTGGTCAGGCAATTTACCGCATTTCCGATAAAGTGATTGAATCTGTACCGCGCACTTTTGATGCTGACTTTAACCCTGAAACGTTCAATACTGATACATTTATCAGTGCCGAAGAAGAAGCCAATTCCGATTACGACTTTAAGCTTTCCGGCATTGATGACCTTGTTGCCGGTGGCGAACTTACAATAGGCGAGCTTGCCGAAATGATAAAAACCCAGCAGTACGAGCTGATTCAGCTGAAAAAAGAAAACCAGTTGCTTAAATCTAAGCTGATTAAGGCTGCAGCAATGGGATTTAAGGTTTAACACACTTTAATTGCCGTGTTAGACACGGCACTCTTTATATAAAAAAGGATTTACTATGTTTTTGTACATTAATTTTCCGTCGTGGATTCATCCGCAGATTTTTCCGGGAGTAAAGTTTCTTGGACTTTTGCGCTGGTATGGCTTGATGTATGTTTTTGCCTTTACCACCGCATATTTTATTTTAAAGAAAGTTGCAAAGGAAGGTGCTTTAGATACTCCATCCTATAAAATTACCGAAGATGATTTGTTCAGCTTTATTGCAACAGGCATAATTTTCCTTTTACTTGGGGCAAGAATTGCTTCTACACTTATTTACAGTCCGGGTGCCGGTTACTGGAAACATCCCTGGCTGATTTTCTGGCCATTCTACAATGGACATTTTGTTGGTTTTGCAGGAATGTCGTACCACGGTGGATTTGTGGGCGGGCTTCTTGGAATGATTATCTGGTGCAAAAAGCACAAGCAGCCGGTTGCAAAATGGGTTGATGCGATGGTTTGTGCAATTCCTCTTGGCTACACCTTTGGCCGAATCGGCAACTTTATGAACGGCGAGCTTTTTGGCCGCATAACAACTATGCCTTGGGGGATGGTTTTCCCTGCTGCAGAAACTTTTTCTTCTTCTCTGCAATGGGTTCAGGATTTTGCCGCAAAAATTGGAATGGACATTTCAACTGTTCGCCTGGTAAATCTTCCACGCCACCCAAGTCAGCTTTATGAAGCCTTTTTTGAAGGCATTGTTTTATGGTCTATAATCTGGTTTACCCGCAAGCACAAAAAGTTTGACGGCATGCTTTCCTGCATTTACACCGGCGGTTACGGCTTGTTCAGGTTCTTTATTGAATATTTCCGCGAGCCGGATGCAGATTTAGGCTTTAGAATTGGTGATAAATCGGCAAATATTTACGAAAACACTTCGCTTACTAATTTTTCTACAGGACAGATCCTGTGCTTTTTGATGATTGCAGGCTCAATAATAGTGGGACTTCTACTCTGGCGCAAAGAAAAAAAACAGTCTGCTAGCGTGGCAAAGTAAAACATCGACTAAAAAGTCCGTAATTACCGGTTGTTGATGAGTCAATAACACCTAGAATTGACTGTGAAAGTGCATTCACTACGGACAAAATGATTAAAATTATAAAAAAAGTCCGTAGAAATTGGCGGCTGAGGAAAATATAACAATAAGAATTAGCTGTGAAATCGCTTTTACTACGTACCAAAAGACTAATTTGCTGAAAAAAATACGTAAAACTGTCAGTTGATGAAGAATTTCCCACCAAGAATTGACTGTGAAACTGCATTCACTACGTACCAAAAGACCAATTTGCTGAAAAAAATACGTAAAACTGTCAGTTGATGAAGAAATACCCCCAAGAATTGCCTGTAAGGTAAGTAAATAAGTTTTTAAGAAGGGGTGGGACGTTGCGGGG
>JAEETM010000040.1 GCA_016290335.1 Treponema sp.
AGGACCAGTTGTAACATTGTATGCTGTACCATTGATATTGATTGTATAAGAACCACCCTTGTTATCGCCGGCTTTAACTTCTTTCTTAGCAAAAGCAGTAGCTGCATCAACAGGGCCCTTAGCGCGTTCAGCAAAGAACTTAGGTGCTACGTTAGGGAACATTGCATATGTAAGAACATCTTCGTCAGAACCGTTACCACCAGCTTTCTTAGCTTCTTCAACCATCTTGTCCCATTCATTAGGGATTTCATCGGCAGGGCGGCAGGTCATAACCTTTTCCATTCCGTTCTGTTCAAGAGCCTTCTTTACAAGTTCCTGATTAGCTTCGGCAGGAAGAGCACCAAACTTACCTGTAATCAAATTGCGGAAATCCTGAGTCATTGTCTTGTAGCGTCCCATAAGAACGTTCATAACAGCCTGAGTTCCTACAATCTGTGATGTTGGTGTTACAAGTGGAACATAACCTGCATCCTTGTGAACGCGTGGAAGTTCAGCAAGAACTTCGTCCATCTTATCACCTGCATTCTGCTGTTTAAGCTGGCTTTCGAGGTTAGAAAGCATACCGCCCGGAACCTGAGAAAGAAGGATACGTGTATCTGCACCAAGGAAAGAAGATTCAAGTGAAGAATAATGCTTGCGTACTTCGCGGAAATAAGCGGCTATTTCAAGAAGAGCAGAAGTATCAAGACCGGTATCCATGTCTGTGCCCTTGAGCATTTCTACGATAGTTTCTGTTGGAGAGTGAGAAGTTCCCATAGACATAGAAGAAATTGCAGTATCCAGCCAGTCAGCACCAGCTTCGGCACCCTTGAGCAAAGTTGCAACAGAAAGACCTGTTGTTGCGTGGGTGTGGATTTCTACAGGAAGATCAACCTTAGCTTTAATAGCCTTTACCAGGTCATAAGCAGCATAAGGCTTGAGCAAACCGGACATATCTTTAATACAGATAGAATCTGCACCAAAGTCAGCGTAAGTCTTAGCAAGCTCTGCATATTTTTCTATTGTATGATAAGGAGTTACGGCATAAGAAATTGCCATCTGAACATGCTTACCTGATTTTTTAGCAGCCTTAGTAGCGCGTTCCATGTTGCGCGGGTCGTTACAGGCATCAAAAATACGGAAGCAGTCAATACCGTTCTTTGCAGCAGCTTCAACAAACTTGTCTACAACATCATCTGCGTAGTGGCGGTAACCAAGAAGGTTCTGTGCACGCAAAAGCATCATGATTTTTGTGTTAGGCATTGCAGCATGAAGCTTGCGCAGGCGGTCCCAAGGATCTTCGTTCAAGAAGCGGATACAAGAGTCATAAGTTGCACCACCCCAGCCTTCTACAAATTTATAACCGATTTTATCAATCATTGGACAAGCAGGCAGCATATCTGCTGTTGTCATACGTGTTGCGTGAAGACTCTGATGAGCATCACGAATTGCAAGTTCAGAAATTCCAACTTTAGCCATTTATTTATACCTCTATATTTACGATTTTAATGCCTTGTCATGAACGGCAGCCGCAATAGCAGCAATAATTGCCCCATCATTTCCGGATGCAACCGGAGCAGAAGCCGCTGGTGTTTCGGCAGGTTTATCTTTATCAAGCTTTAACGCATGCACAACACCCTTAAGAATTGTCATACAGATAATCAGGATAATGATAAATCCGAAAACAACACACATACCAAGCAAAGTCAGAAGTCCACTCTGACCAAGCATTTGAGTAATAGTCATTCCTTCCATATATATATTCCTTAAAACCCAGCGTTTAACCGGGAGAATTGCAAAAAAAATCGAAACACTCGCCCCGATTTTAATATGAGAGATATTATAGTGAATAGTTAAAAAAATAGCAAAGCCTTCCAGAATATTTCTAGAATAAACAGAAGCCTTTATAAAAAGAAAAACCAGTATTTATTATATAGAAGCTAACAAAAACTAATCGAGTATTGCACCTTTATCCGCGCTGGAAACCAGTTTTGCATAACGTGCAAGATAACCGGTTTTAACCTTTGGCTCAGGAGCAAGCCATTCGGCACGGCGTTTAGCAAGCTCTTCGTCGCTGACTTCCAGTGTGATTTTGTAGTTGTTTATATCCAGAGTGATTTTGTCGCCTTCTTTTACAAGTGCAATCGGTCCGCCAACTGCAGCCTCCGGTGAACAGTGACCAAGAGAAGCACCTCGTGTGGCACCGCTAAAACGTCCATCGGTAATAAGAGCAACTTCTTTATCCAAGCCCTGACCCGCCAAAGCAGCAGTTACCGCAAGCATTTCTCGCATTCCAGGACCACCCTTTGGACCTTCGTAACGGATTACAACAACATCACCAGGCTTAATTTTTCGGTTCTGAACAGCATCCATTGCTTCCGATTCATCATTGAATACTCGGGCAGGACCAGTGTGCTTCATCAACTCCTTTGCACAGGCAGAGCGCTTAACAACAGTACCGTTTGGTGCAAGGTTTCCAAAGAGGATTGCAAGTCCGCCATTATCGCTGAAAGGATTTTCTATAGGACGGAGAACTTCAGGATTACGGTTGCAAACTCCCTTAATGTTTTCCGCAATTGTCTTTCCAGTGACGGTAATAAGGCTTGTATCAATAAGCTTCTTTTTTGCAAGCTCTGCAAGAACAGCCTGAACACCGCCCGCATCATCAAGCTCGCACATAAACGTGTGACCTGCAGGTGCAAGGTGGCAAAGATTTGGCGTGCGGTTAGAAATATCGTTAACCTCGTGAAGATCGATTGTAAGTCCTGCCTCGTGAGCAATTGCCGGAACGTGAAGCATTGTATTACTTGAACAGCCAAGAGCCATATCGGCGGCAAGCGCATTCATAAAGTTCTGCTTTGTAAACATTCGGCGGGCTGTAATTCCCTTATTGAACATTTCCATAACCTGCATACCGGCTTTTTTTGCAAGGGCAATTCGACGGCCGCTTACAGCTGGAATTGTACCGTTACCAGGAAGTCCAAGACCAATTGCTTCGGTAAGACAGTTCATAGAGTTTGCAGTAAACATTCCTGAGCAAGCCCCGCAGCCAGGACAGGCATTTAATTCCATTTCTCGCAGTTGCTCTTCGGTGATTTTTCCGCTTGCAACAGCACCAACGGCTTCGAACATATCAGTCAAAGAAAGATTTCGTCCTGAATATGGATTTGATTCATCACGGCTTGGTAAATGACCGGGCATCATAGGTCCGCCGGAACAGAAAACTGTAGGCAAATCAAGGCGTGCAGCAGCCATAAGCATTCCGGGAACAATTTTGTCACAGTTAGGAATCATAACAAGTGCATCAAACTGATGAGCCTTTGTCATACATTCAATTGAGTCGGCAATAAGCTCGCGAGTAACAAGCGAATACTTCATTCCCTCGTGGCCCATTGCAATACCGTCGCAAACACCAATTGCAGGGAACTCAACAGGAGTACCACCAGCCATACGGATTCCAGCCTTTACAGCTTCGGCAATGCGGTCCAGTTCAATATGTCCCGGAATGATTTCGTTTTTTGCACAGCAAACGCCAACTAAAGGGCGATCCAATTCTTCATCTGTATAACCCATTGCATAAAACAAGGAGCGGTGTGGCGCACGGGCTACACCTTTTTTTGCGTTATCACTTTTCATTTTTGCATCCTTTTGGGGAAAATTATCTCAAATCCTGGATTACCAGCTTAATTAAAGAATCATTCTTTATGCTGACTTTTTTGCGCTGTTCGGTAAGGGCTTCTTTTGACAAATTGATTCTGGACAGTTCGCAGATTTTTCTTGCGTAGTCTGAAAGCTTTGATGGAGAAGCAGCATCACAGGCAAGAACAACATTCTTGTAGCTGATAAAGTGCTTATAGAACTGAACAAACTCTTCGTTTTCTACAGGGAGGCCTGCAAGAAGTACAACTCTCTTTAAATCCTGAGCCTGAGCAAACCTGTGGCAGCATTTTTCAAGCTTTTCGGTAAAGGATTCCTGACCATTTTCATCAGTTACAGTAATTTCGGCAATTACAAACAAATCTGGTTCTGTAAGTGGTTCTGTAGCGGGCTGGCACTCTATAACCTTGCTCACTCTTGCAGAATCAATAAGAATCTTAAGCTTTCCTTCTTTTTCATCAGAATCCAAATCTTCTGCTTTTACAAAAGTATCTGTTTCCTGTTTTTCGTGAGATGCAAAAAGATTTTCCAGCTCTTCCTCACTGATTTTTACATCTCTTGCAGGAGCCGGCTTATCGTTCATAACATCCATCATATTTGAAAGCACCTGAGACTCGCGGTCGTCAATTGCAACATTGCTCTGAACCTCATTACGGGCTTTTTCATCATTCATAATGTCAGCCAGCATGTCATCTACATCATTTTCGTTTGCCATATCCTTTTCTCCTGCATCATTTATTGGTTCTAATATTGGTTCTAATTCAGAAACTTCTTCTTCATCATCACATTCCTGAAGCTCTTCTACTACATCATAATCTGATTTTGCCGTATTTGCAATTGCAAGCTCTTCATCAGCAACTCCAATTTCTACAAAACCACGCTCTTCATCTGTAGCTCCAACCTCGGAACTGAAGGTTTCATCTTCTTCGTCAAAGCTTTCGTCCGTAAAGAACGGCTCATTTTCATCATCAACATTATCCTTAAAGAAGGAAACCTGCTGCTGTTGTATCTGCGCAATTTTCAAACGGCAAACATCGCCATTTGCAGTTCGTTCATAAAGACAGCCGTCATCTTCGCTAACATAAAAAAGTTTGTTATCTTCTGAAATACGGATATTTCTGATGAAAGTACAGCCTTCGAATGCATCATCAGCAAGCTCGTACAGGGAAGCCGGCAGAACAACCGTAACTAAATCTGTACAGCCAGCCGCAGCACGTGAGCTAATCTTTGTTACAGTTTCCGGAATTACGAGTGATTTAATAGAAGAACATCCTTCAAAAACGCTTTCAGGCAGCTCTTTTATACCCGCACGGAAGGGAATCTCCAGCATTGCAGAACAGCCATAAAAAAGTCCTTCTGGGAAAGAGTTCAGCACAGTCGGCATGGAAACAACCTGAAGCGCACTACAACCAGAAAAAAGATACGGTGGTAATTCTGTGATTCCAGAGGGCAGCTTTACTTTAAACAGGCGTTTTGAGTTCTGAAAAAGGCAAACTCCAAGCTGTTCAATAGAATCTGGCAGTGTGATTGTTTCAAAAAAGCTGTCCGCAAATACTTCATCATCAATATAACGAACTCCAAACGGAACCCGCCCTGTAAACTCATGAGACCCAGAGTCTATAGCCACCAGGGTTTTCATATCCTCTGTGTAAACAAGACCATTTTTCTTTACATAATTCATAAGTATATTTTATTACGGATTTTGCCTTAGTGCAATGTAAATCTAAGATATATCCTAGTACTATTTCCTGCAAAAATTGGCATATGCGGTGCAATTGAGTTTATTGACAGTACAAGTAATTAAACATTCTCTTTTATAGACTATTGGTATTTTCTATAGTATACTAAATCTATTGAGGAGGTTGGATAATGATTAATGTATTTATTGATGAATTTACACCCTGCCTCAAAGACAATAAAACAGGTGAACTTGTACAAACAGAAGTTCTTCGCATTGGTCGAAAATCTTTTTTGAAAAAATATAATGAGAAGAATGGCTGGTATGTTAATTGGGATGAGCTTCTTGATGAAAATGAAGTTTATGCTCTTGTTGTAGAAGGATCTGTAGATATTCAAGGTCTTGTTGCACTACATAGAGATGATTGTGCAAAAGCTGTGTATGTAACATGGATGTGTGCAAGTCCAGAAAATAATCACCAGATAAATCAAGAAACAAGATATAAGGGTGTTGGTGGACATCTGTTTGCAATAGCTGCAAAAAAATCCATTGAATGGGGATTTGATGGTATGTTGTATGGCTTTGCCGCTGACAAAACTCTTCTTGAACACTATATGACGGTTTTTAATGCAGATTTTATAGGTATTCAACATCCATTTCACTTTCTAATTGATGAAGAAAATGCAAAAAAAATAACGGAGGTTTACACTTATGAATGGACAGATGACAAAATATAAGGAAAGCCTTTCCAAAACTCCAAAACCAATTCCTTTTAGCGAGATAAAAGGGACAATGGATTATCGGGGACTATTAGCCTATGCAAAATCGCAGGGGAAAAAAGTCTCGGAACTTACTCAAAAAGAAAAAATGAAGTTTTACATTGAGTAGAACTACAAGATATAAAAACGCATATTTTCAAAATCAAATTGAACTATATGATTTTCAAAAACGGGAAAACCTAATCCTGAATGTTCCTTATAATAATTCCTAACTTTATCTGAACATAAAAAGTTTCTGCTTACTGCATAGTAAAAAATTATATTGTTATATTCTAAAGAAGCAATTTTTAAACTTTCAATAATATTCATATATATATCTTTATTATTTCCAGATGCCATAGATTCATAACTTTCGTTTTTGTTTTTCTGAAAATCCTGTCTGATTATGCAACAATTGAGCCCTGTATCTAATAAACACCGTTCTATTTCATTATTTATAACACAATCAATATATAAAGATTTTCCGATTGGCTCGTCAATTAATATGATTGGGCTTCCTTCATTTGAAATAATATCAGTATTAAAATAAACTTCTTTTTCCTTATAATCGAAAACAATACTATTTAGTTGCAGAAAAAAATCTAATCCTAACACTCCATCATATTTGGTCTTTATATTTGAATAATTCAAATTAATTCTATAACTCTTATCATTTTGTATAAAGATAACAGGATATTTAGTATAGCTCATTCCTTTTCTTGCCATATCCAAATACATTTTTTTTGCTTCGGAAAATGTATAATCTTTATTTGGATTTTTCATCATCAACTCATCAAGGAAAATCTTTATACTGTCATTTTCCCATTCTTGAAAATCATCAACAATTTTTTTCATTCCAGATTTGTGAATAAAAGAAGTTGCCGCGCCTGTATCACATTCAAAAGTAAGAAATGCATTATTTACTTTTATAGAAATTACAGGAATCATACTTTTTTTTGTAGCGTAATTAAATGAGTAATATTTTTTAAGCAAAACGTTTTTAGGTTCACTTTCGGATGATATATCACATTCATTAGTTTTCATAAAATAGTTTGAAGAGCAACTGACTAAAAAAGTCAAAAAAACAATATCTACAAAGAAAAGTTTTTTCATTAATCAATATTCCTTAACAATTCTTAAAAAATCTCAAACTTTTTATTCACAAAATCAATTTTCAATTTATGATTTAAAAATAAATTAGCCCCCAGAATATTGTTGGCCACCATAAAATCTCGGGCAGGCTCGTTTACTTTCAAAGCAGGATTGGAAGTTCGGTAAATCTCAATATCATCATAGTTTTTATTTGAAAGGGATAATCCGCTTATCATACATTTTAAAACATCATCGTCATAATCATTATCAATAAAAAATTGATCATTAAATGCACTGCAGAAAGCACCTGTATCTATGACTCCTTCAAATACTTTTCCATACACTTCAAAATCACAATACAGATGGTTCTTATAAACATGAAAAGGCGTACCATTTTCCAGTTCAGAATCACAAAGTATTATTTCCTGATTTACATAATCAAACGTTACCGTGCCAAAGGTATTTAAAAATGGAGTTCCCAAGAAACCATCAATCGGGGATTCATCCACATTTATCATGTATTTATCTTCTTTATCAAGATAGAACCTTATATTGTTTATAACCACATATTCTGAATCAATTGGAATATGATTTATCATCTTAGCTATGCCATTACTATTTAATTCATTTTTTATTGCACCGGTATCAACTAATAAAAACAAGTATTTATTATTCGCTTTCATTTTTACTACAGGGTTGTGTTCATGTGAAGGAAAATCAAGTATAAAAGGAAGTACATTATCCATATCACTTTTTTTGAACCGTTTTGATATTCTATGAGTTTCTATTATTTCTGAATTATCTATGGCAAGATAAGCACCAAGGAAAATGATTGAGTATATTATAATAAATCTTAAAATCTCTTTTTTTAAATATGACACAGTTAAGTATATCCTTGTGTATGTTATTATATCATATTATTTATACAAATTGAATTACAAACCTCTCATTAAGTTTCTTATAAAATCATACAAATTCCCAAAGATATTAAGAAACCACATATTTTTATTCCCGCATTTACGTTATTTGAATTAATAAAGCCCACAGAAGTAATTCCTATTTTCGAAGAAGATGTTTCTCCATAACAATTACAATTCTCATAAGAAATTGAATTTATTATCCCAATATTTTGTTGTCTTCTAAAAGGATATAGTATTCCCCAAAGTTCTATTTTTCCACCAATTCTACCATACATTTTATCATAGAATTGAGACATTCTTAAAAAATGGCTATCTATTGTTGTTGCATTGATATAAGGATAATATTCAACTTTTAATCCAAATTTGAAATTTTCATATATATTTACAATTGTCTTGATTCCTATCAAAGGGAACCACAATGCTTGTTCATATGAGATAACTATTCCTGCTAGTTTTGTTTGTTCTTCATCCCCAGTCCAAATCTCTCCATTTTCTATCGGATATTGCAAATATCCACTTTGAGCAGTATATTTTGTATTCCTATATGAAAAACCCGTAAAAGGAATCAACTGCAAGTTTTCATGAATTTTTAGTTTATAACCAATTATTGTTTTAATAGAATAGTTCTTATCTACATATACATCGTGTTCAGAAAAATGAGAAATAACATTTGGTATCCCAGTAAGATAATCAAAATCATTCATTTTTCCTGATTTTATCGGAATAGCAGATTCATATTCTATTCCCACAATTATTTCCATAAAACCAATTTCTGTAAAAGAAGATATTATCGGAATTGCTGGAACATTCCATTGTAACTGACTTATGATATTATCATTCTCATATACACTTTCATTTGTAACAGAAGACCTAATCCCAATGTCAGAAAGAAAACTCAATTGAAAACCTGAAATACAAAAAAGACTTTTACATATCATCATCATAAAAAAAATTAAGAAATTCTTTTTTGCTAATAAAATAATAATTCTAGAACGCAATTTAAAAATCATATTTTATGGTACCGTAAACTCCCCATAACCATAAGTTTCTTCAAAAGGAGAATCTAGCCATACAACAATCTTTTCTCCAGATTCAAAAAATGGAGAAACCTCACATTCTGCAATAACGCCTATCGATACAAACAGTGTAGTAGTATAAGATACATTTTCTACTTTATGTGTTATTTTTGTTTCTTCATATTTTGTGTATTCATTAGAAACAATTATATAATCATCAGCTGGTAATCCACCATCGATTCCATATCCTGTACAGTAAATTTTAAAGTGAGTACTATCAATAAACTCTATCTTTTCAACTTTTAATGGCTGTTTTGTATTTAGCAAAAGACACGATGAGAATATAAAAAAAAATAAAATTAATATCATTACAAACACAAATTTAGTTTTCATATACGTTTTCTTTCCTAATTTACTATAAAGTTAATGTCCATAAAGAATAATTCTTTTTCTCTTTTCGTAATTGGTTCGGTAATACAACATCATCTTTCTTTTCTATCTTAAAAGGTGTACCAGCAATACCTATATTTACACCATAAGCAGCTCTTAATTCCAGACCACCTCCAAAAATACAATAAAACTCTAAAGATTCTGGTGTAGTTAATGAATCATTAACATTAAGTTTTAATCCACAACCAATATCTAATGAAGGACCAATTTTTATTCCTCCATATAAACAATTTGCAACTGTTATTCCAGGTTCAAAATAAATATAAGGCCTGATACACATTTCTAAACTACTAGATTGTATCTTTACAAATGGAATAGTAGTTATTTCTGATACAGGTCCAACAAAACTCGCTGTTTTATTAATTACATTTCCCTTAACATATGGATAACAATAAATACCGGTTGGAATCGTTATCTTTAATTTCCATACCTTAATACTTTTTGTCTTAACCCCATAATCAATCCCCATATCAAAGCCTGCAGCATAAAGACCTGTAAACCCTGCATAAAAAGATGTTGTTACTGTTCCCTTTAACGTAACACTTGCTGGTATTTCCAATCCACCACATAAAGAAAATTGTAATGTAACAACCCCTATAGTAATAGGTGGAGCATTAAGCATACTTAAATTTATATTAACAAGTTTTTCTTCAGCAGAACAACAAAGCTTTGGAATTTCTTCTGTTGGATACTTTGCTAATATCTTTGTCATTTCAAGACTAGTATCTGCAGAAATATACACTCCTGCATAAATTCCTCCTTCAATATTTGAAAAGGTAATTTTAAAATGCCCCATTATCCCCAATGACAATTTTGCTTTGTTATCTATCTCTTTTGGAATGTTTGTTTTTGGTGAAGTTTTTAACACTTTTACAATTTCTTCAAAAGTCCCAGTTTTTCCCTTCAAATCTTTATTTTTTTCAGATTGTGATACAGATTCATTTACATCTCCTTGTAATTGTTGTATAAACTTTTTCCACCCAGGAAATGTATATGAACAATTCTTAATAGGATAAAAGCATTTAAACTCAGTATCAATATCCTTTTTTTGAGAAATATAATCACTATAATTATTTGCAGTTCCTATTGTTGATGCACTTCGTTGAATTTCACAATTCTCAAGTGTTTCACATTCTGGATTTGATATTAAAACACTGAGTAATGGAAAAATCGAAGCAATACTATTATTATTCAAACTAACATCAGGACAATAATCGGAGAAAAAGGTTTTTAATAAATATCTGTTAAACTGAACAACATTTTCTTGAGTTGTGCAATCAAGGGTATTAATAAGATCTATTACTTCTGGCATATCAATTGGCAAATCATTTTCAATTGCAAGTTCTATTATTAGATTACGTAATTCGAGAATCTTGTTTAATAAATCTATGCCAGAAATATCTACATCAATACTATTTATAATTGATTTAGGTAATACATTCAAAAATTCATCAACTGCCATATAATCATCAAACTCTTCAGAATAAAAGTAATAATCTGTTTTTTTTATTTCTTCAGTTACATCTAATTCTTCATCTTCTATAGTTCTAGCATTTTTAAAAGATGTTTTATTAATTATTTTTTGGTATGTTCCTGTTATAGAATCCATCACATAATCACCATTTATTAGTCCTTGTACTACAGCTCTATCTGTTGAATTAACCTCATATTTATTTACAATGAATTTTCCGTCTGGATTAATTCCCATTATCCCACTAGGATAAATACCCCTACTGTATTGTTCTGGCAAAATTGAAAACATCGATGTATTTCTTGTTTCTTGGTTACTTAAAAACGTTAACCATAATGCTTTTTCAAAAGAAGGTCTTTTTCTTAATGGATAATCATATTTTAAATCATAATATCCATCAAAATTTATATCTATACACTCTCCTCTTCGTAAAATAAAAGAGTTTTGGAATTTAAATAATCCTGCTGTATCATAATAAAAGTAAGTAAAACAAATTTCATTCTCATTAATGAAATTTATCGTAATATATCCATATATAGCTGTATCCTCTTTATCTGTAAAGACAATTTCATCAGAATAAACTTCCCGACAAACAACTGTTCCCAATCGTACACCTATGTTTACACCATTTGCAAGTTGTCCTGTTGATGGATTTTCAGGATTATAGAGCACACTTCCACCCATAAAAGCATTATGCTTCAAATTTTGAAAATTTAATTCATCACTAATATCTGTCAATTGGATTTCATTTTTACTTTGAAATGGGAAAGAACACCCTGAAAAAAATATCACACTTTCCATAATTATTGTTAACAAAATTACATTTCTAAAAAAAATGTTTTTTATCATAAAGAACTCCATTTTTAGAATTAAATACTTGTCAATATTTTTTTATAACTTTACTTGTATCAAATAATAATTCAAGGTCATATTGAGTACAAAAAGGTCATATTAAGGTAATATGACATCTAGTAGTTGTCACACTCAATCGTAATTAATAATATTAAATCTATAGAAGTTTGTAACATTTAGTTTGAAAAAAAACTAAATGATGTTACAATTTTTATAATACAGACGAGGAGATAAAAAATGAAGGATTCAAACCTTGCTTACAATTCAAACGAATGTTTCTGGAGCTTACCAGAATGGTCTTATCTTGTAAATGAGATTACAAAGGTTTTCAGGTTATCAAGCAAAGAAAAAGAAAAGCTTAACAATAGCATTACTGCAAGAATAATTGCTACTATACCTTTTGAAGCGAAATGTGAAGAACCAGAAAGAACTGCGATTGCTCATTTATGCCTTTATATGGCTGAATTAAAGGGATTTCAGAAATACTGTTCCCACCAGCCAAGTGATGATTCCAATCTTTTTAACCGATTGGCTTTTATATCTACTTTCGAAGGTGGTAACCAAGAGATTATTAATCATGGGATGAATATTCTTGCCTTAATAATGCTTGAAGGTTATAAAAAATCTGAAAAAATAGATAGCGAAAACGGTACCTATAATCCTTTAGTTTCGAAGGCTTGGGATTATCAAACAGAAAAGAATAAATTAATTTGGGAAATAAATAAAATTGAAGTACCTAATATTGATTGGGTTTTTAAATATATACCTTTCAATTATTGGCAATAATTATGAACAGGCCTCTATACTCTCATAATGCATTAAAGGCATTTCGTCTTTTTTCACTTATTGCTGTTATTATTTTATGTATTTCAAATACACGTATAATAACTTCGATTGGATTCCGAGATTTAATAGATGATACTTTTAAATTATTTACTTTTATTTGCAACTCTATTTCTATAGTTTTATTTTCCACTGTCATACTTTATCCATCTAAAATTGGCATCTGCTGTGCTATTGCGTTTATTGACAGTGCAATCATTTTTATTTTTGAACCTAAAAATAATATGTCAATAATCCTGTATTTTTTAACAATAGCTTCTTTGTATGCACGCGGATTTTTCAATAAAAATAAAAAAATCAAAAATATTATTGTATCTACACTTTATTTGGGGCTGATTCTTACAGAAATTAGATTTAAGGATGAAGATTTAATTACCATCTTCCTTGATAAAGCTGCATATACTTTTGTTCTTTTACTTTTTACATTTTTCATAAAGGCGTATTTGACAAATCAATTTGAAGCAATTGAATTACACCACAAGCTTGATATAAAAAAATATCAAAACCTTACAAAACGCGATGCTCAATGGCTGATTGATATTTTAAACCGTAAAAAATATCAAAGTATAGCAATTGATGAAAAACTATCGATTGGAACTGTAAAGAACAGATTACGCTTTATTTTTGACGAGCTTTGTGTTGGCGACAAACAAGGCTTTATAAACACCTATTCCGATTTTGAAATCTGTTACGGTGATGAATTGACAAACAAACCGGAAGAAAATCCCATCACGGACAATGCATAAAATAACGGAGGTTTACACTTATGAATGGACAGATGACAAAATATAAGAAAAGCCTTTCAAAAACTCCAAAACCAATTCCTTTTAGCGAGATAAAGGGGACAATGGATTATCGGGGACTGTTAGCCTATGCAAAATCGCAGGGGAAGAAAGTCTCGGAGCTTACTCAAAAAGAAAAAATGAAGTTTTACATTGAGTAGAACTGCTGGATACAAAAAGACTATTTCTTATACACCCAATGCCTTTACAACAAGTTCCCCCATTTCTCCTGTACCGACCAATTTTCCAGCAGCGCGTACAGCTTCTGGGTCACCGGCAATATCAGCAGTGCGCCAGCCGGAATCAAGCACTGAATTTACAGCGGCTTCAACGGCAGAGGCTTCCTTTTCCAGCTTAAAGTCGTAACGAAGCATAAGTGCCACAGACAATATTGTAGCCAGAGGATTTGCCAAATCTTTTCCGGCAATGTCGGGGGCAGAACCGTGAATTGGTTCGTATACGCCGGGGCCGGTGCCGTCGCCAATGGAAGCAGAGGCAAGCATTCCGATTGAGCCGGTAATCTGGGCGGCTTCGTCAGAAAGGATGTCGCCGAACATATTGCTTGTGGCAATTACATCAAACTGGGCAGGATTTTTTACAAGCTGCATTGCGGCATTATCTACAAGAAGGTAGCTGAGCTCAACTTCAGGGTATTCAGCCTTTATGTTTTCTGCAACCTTTCGCCACAAACGACTTGAAATAAGAATGTTTGTTTTATCTACAACGCAAAGCTTTTTCTTACGCTTCATTGCAGCTTCAAAGCCAACACGAAGAATCCGTTCGATTTCTGCATACGAATATTTTTCGGTATCCCAGGCAGTAGTTCCATCATCAGAAACACCACGGTCTCCAAAGTAAATACCACCGGTAAGCTCACGAACGATTAAAATATTGATTCCGCCGGCTGTAAGCTCATCCTTTAACGGACTTGCCGCCTTTAACTGAGGGAACATAACCGCCGGACGAAGATTGGCATAAACCTTAAGCCCGCCCCGCAGCCTCATCAGAGCTTTTTCCGGGCGAACAGAAGCATCATGAAAATCCCACTTTGGACCGCCAACTGCACCAAGAAGTACAGAATCCGCTTTACGACAGATTTCAAGCTGATCTTCCGGAAAAGGGTCGTTAAACTTATCTATTGCAATACCACCGGCAATAACGCTTTTATAAGAAAAATGATGTCCAAACTTTTCTCCAACAGCGTTCAAAACCTTTACAGCCTGAGCAACAACATCTGGACCAATTCCATCGCCGGGAATTAAAGCAATCGTTTTATTCATTTTACAACCTCATCAAAACAGCAACCTTAAAGTGTCACCAACACCCAAAAGTGTCTACAATACAATTACATCTTCAAAGCCAGCCGAAAGCATAAACTGTCTTACAACTTTTCTTGCATATTCTTTTGCTTCCTGCATTATTCCTTCCGACTTTATTTCGTCCAGCGCATCCTCGCGGGATTTTTCAATCTCGTTGAAAACTTCTTCAAGCGTAATAGGAACAAAAATGCTCTGCTGTTCATCAAAAACTTCCTGAGAAACAATATCGTTGCCAAGGATTTCTACCGGTGGCAAAGTGATTACTATAGATTTTTCATCCTCAGAAACCTCGTATTTACAGGCAGTCATATCTGCAATTCCAACACGCACAATTCCCGTGTATTTGATTATGCTGTAGCTTTTTGAAAAGCCGATTTTTGTAGATTTTTTGATGGAAACGATGTCGCTGTACTTATATTTCATGGAAACAAGCTCCTGACAGTACAAAAGCTGGTCCTGAATTACCACAGATTTCTTTTCTGTAACGGTTGGAATTATAGGAGATTCAACTATTGTTTTTCTAAGAACGCTGATTGCAAAAAGCCCGCCGCCGACCAGGGAGCAAAGCAAAATAAGTATGATGATGATTTTTGTTAAAATCCTGTTGATTCCAGAATGCTCTTTTTGTCTGCGAACCTTGTGCGGCTTTTTAGCTGGTTGAACTGGTTGAACTTTTTGAGGCTTTGGATTTTTTGGAGGATTTTCTTCCATTTTTTCTTCTGCCAGAGCTTCATTTATAGCTTCCGCCTTTGCCATTAATCCTGATTTTTTTCTATTATCTTCATTATTCATATCTATTATTATACCCAAGATTTACGATTTGTCTTGTTTTTTCTTGTTTTATTTACTATGTTTTAAATACAATTTGCAATTCAAGGAAACGCTGCGCCACTGCTCGCGTTTCTTTAAACACAGGAGACAGAAATGGCTGAAGAAGAAAAAGCTAAAAAAGCAAAGAAAAAGTTTGGATTAAAACCAGCTTTTTTTGTGTGGATTATCATTATTGCGCTGGCTGTTATTGCAGGATTTTCAAGCTTTTACGTAGTTGACGAAACCGAACAGGCAGTAATCACAAGGCTCGGCAAGTATACTAAAACCGAAGGTCCAGGCCTGCACACAAAGCTTCCATTTGGAATTGATAAAAACTACAATGTTCCGGTAAAAGTTGTTCAGACAGAACAGTTTGGCTTTAAGACAATCAAAGCCGGCCGAAACAGCGAATATAAAAACAATATTTCTACCGAAAGCGAAATGCTCACCGGCGACCTTAATATTGTTGATGTTGAATGGATTATTCAGTACAGGATTATAGACCCTAAGCAGTGGCTCTTTGGTGTTTACGAAAAACAGACTACAATCCGCGATATTTCACGCTCGGTAATAAACGAACTTGTTGGCGACCGAGCAATTCTTAGCATTATGAGTGCAGAACGCTCCAACATAGAAGTTCTTGCCCTTGATATGATGAATGAAAACTTTAAAAAGCTGGGTCTGGGAATCAACGTAATTGCAGTAAAATTACAGAACATTGTTCCGCCTAGTGGAGTTCAGGCTGCTTACGAGGATGTAAACAAGGCTATTCAGGATATGAACCGCTTTATAAACGAAGGTAAGGAAGCTTACAACACCGAGATTCCAAAGGCACAGGGTGAAGCAGATCGTCAGCTGCAGGTTGCAGAAGGTTATGCTGCAGAACGTGTTAACATGGCAAAGGGTGATGTTGCAAGATTTAATGCAGTTTACGAAGAATACAAGCGTTCTCCAGCTGTTACAAAAGAGCGTATTTATCTTGAAACTATGAATGAAATCTTCAGTTCAGAAACAAAGCCGGAAATTATCGATGGCGAACTTAAGAATGTACTGCCGCTCAAGCAGCTTGGAAACTAAATGGAGGTGAAGAAAATGGCAAAATCAAATAAGAAGTTTTTTGGCTGGTTAATTACTATTGTAATTCTTGTTGTTTTATTTATTGCAACTGGTCCCTTCTATATTGTAAACGAAGGAAATCAGGTTGTAATCACACGTTTTGGTAGTATTGTAAACACTCATACAGATGCTGGACTTTATATTAAGATTCCTTTCCTTGATAAAGTCACAACTTATCCTAAGCTGGTGCTTTCTCTTGATGGTGATGAGCAGCGTATTCCTACAAAGGAAAATCAGTTTATTATAGTAGATACTACATCACGTTGGCGCATTTCTGATCCTGCAAAGTTCTATCAGAGCTTCCAGAATCTTGATAACGCTTACAACAAATTGAGTGATATTATTGACTCTTCCTGCCGAACTGTAATTACCCAGAACAGGCTCAGCGAAATTGTTCGTTCTTCTAACATTATCAACGAGCAGAAGGATGAGAGCAGCGGTACAGAAGATGAAGAAACCCGCGAAATCAACAACCTTGTAAACGATTCAACTGCAAATGAAACTGTAACAAAAGGTCGTGGTGAACTCTGCCGCCTTATGACAGTTGAAGCAAACAAGCTGGTTCCAGAATACGGTATTGATTTGATTGATATTGTTCCACGCCAGATTAAATATTCTGATGAGCTTACAGAATCTGTTTACAACAGAATGATTAAGGATAGAAATCAGGTTGCACAGGCTTACCGCTCTCTTGGTGAAGGTAAAAAAGCAGAATGGCTTGGTAAACTGGAAAGCGACAAACGAACAATTGCTTCTGAAGCCTACCGCAAATCTGAAGAAATCAAAGGTAATGCCGATGCCGAAGCTGCCGCAATCTACTCTGCCGCCTACAACAAGGACCCTGAGTTCTACAAGTTCTGGAAGAGCATGGAATCTTACAAAAACAATCTAAAAGACTACCCGGCTACCTACAGTACAAATATGGATTACTTCGACTATTTGTACGGAGCTGATGGAAAACGCTAAGACTGTCATTGCCGCACTTGATGCGGCAATCTGTGTTAACTTGAGGAGATTAAAAAAATGAAGCTTGTGACTATAGATAATGATGAAATACGACTTTGTTCAGGCATGAAGGAAGAGTTTTTCGGAAAAACGAACTACGATTCTATAGTCACGCAAAAAGGGCTGCTGGTAGACTGCAAGGCTTTTGATTACAGTGGCTTTGCTTCTGGCGATGAAGCTTTAGATTTTAATTTTACCGACTGGAGCTTTGAAGAAATTAAAGCCTTACAGACAACTCCTAACGAAGAGTATTTAGTTTACTATTGCGGAAAAAATCCCTTTGCACAAAATGGTGCAAAGGACAACAAAGTCCGCACTTTACTTGATTATTTTGAAGCTGCCGATAAGCCTTCTTCATCATCACAGGAAAAAGAAGAAATGTTTAAGGCAGCTTTCCTTGTATGCGCAATTTTGACTCAGGCAGCAAAGGATGAAATTGAAATCCCTGTGATTGGTGCGGGCGGAATACTTGTTGACTTAGAGGCACAGAACGTGCTGTTTTTGCCGCCAGATTTGTTCAAATATTCTTCTGCAAGTCTTTCCGATGCCGAAACTACAAAGCATAATACAGGGTGGATAAATCCTACACTTTTTGGTCTCCCGGCAATCTGTTTTGAAAGAGCTTCCATTGCCTACAAAATGCTCACCGGTCGCCTGCCCTATGCTTCCGAAAATGCAACAGAACGAAATGCCGATATTCTTGACCGGAACTTTCTGCCGCTGGAATTAAGTGTAAACGGAGTGGACCGCCAGCTTGCAATTGAAGTAAACAAGGCACTCAAGCTTAACTCTAATGAAGTTGCAATTCCGGGAAAAAAGAAGCAGGGAAAATCAAATGAAGATTTAACTCCGATTCCAACCTTCCCACTCAAAGAGCTTTTTGCTTCAAAAGATAAGAGCTTTGAAAAAACTTCTGATGCCGCTTTTGAAGAACAGGCACAATCTTACTTAAAGGCGCAGAAATCAAAAATAAAAACACAGCGAACGTTCCGCAGAAACAAGGCAATTATCTACACAAGTCTGGCCGGCGTGTTAGTTTTAGCTATCTCCATTTTTACGGGAGTTAAGAATGCCCGCGACAATTTTACAACAAAAGGGCTTACCTCAACTCAAACAATAGAAGCTTACTTTAAGGGCTACAACAATCTTGATACAGCTCTTATGGAAACTCTGGTTAAGGGCAGAACTCCTTCTGAATATGTTGATACAATCAGCCGCATGTATGTTGTTGGAAAACAGAGGCAGGCATACGGAGGACATAAAGGTTTTCTTTCGCCGGAAAAATGGCTTTACTTTGTAGATAAACCGCTCAATGTTCAAATGGCAGGAATCTACGGAGTTTCCAACGTAATGATTGACGGTAAGCTTTCTGAGCTGAATCCTTCTATATATAAGATAAATCAGAAGCCAGAAGCAATTAAGCAGGAAAATGGAATTACGCTGGAAAACAATTCGCAATCGGTTCATAACGTTGAATACTTTTTTATCCGCACCGAAGGCGAAAATACAGATTTGATTGTTCAGAAGGTTTTTGAAACCTTTACGCTTACTTATGTTAAAGATAAATGGCTTATTACAAATATTGAGTCTGATTATTCTGATACAAATTACAACAGCGATGCTTTTAAAATTGATTATTTTGAAGCTCTGAATGCAAATGACGGAAATGTAAAGGCTGCTGTTGGAGCTTTGAGAAATAAATACAAGTGGCTGCCGGGTGATGCAGTGCTCGAACAAGAGCTGCACCGCCTTGAAGAGTTGGCAAAAGATATGTACTGGTTTACCACAAATTAATCTGTCACTGAATTATCGATTGGTTCAAGCTCGGTAAGATAGTAGACACAACGCTGGAGAAGCTTTCGAATCTCAATCAGAGAATCCCTGAAATGTCTGTTGTCGTGTCCTTTTATGCTTGAAAGATTCTGCAATGAATCATGAATACCATCGCGCTCTTCATCAAAAATACCGTGGAAAACGCGGTCGATTGTTCTGGCGCCTTTACCAAAAAGCTTAAGACAGTCACGAACAGTTTTTTCTATCTGCTCCATAGTACCGTCTATCTGTTTCTGGACCTGGAACGTATGAACCTTTGAAGTTGAAAACTCTTCGAACATCATGCCAATCTCTCCTTTTGAAGAAAGAGATTCTATAAGACCAAGCATTCTTGTATTTGCCGTAGAAAAATTATTCAAGCCTTCAGAATACTCTACCCGGTTTTCACCCTTAAAAAAGATTCCTTCCATAGCCAGATCATTTAAAGGAAGAATTACCTTATCATATTTTTCTGTAGCAAACCACGAAAGGAAGCCACCGGTCAAATCACAGCTGAAACGAATGCTGCTCCAAAGCTTAAGCCATGGTCTGTATGCCATAACAGGAAAATCACTAAGACCAAAATCGCGCCTCATGGCTTCTGTAAGATTCTGTTTTTTCTGTTCACGGAGCCATTCACTCCAGCGGATATCGATAAGCTTTTTCCATTGCATTCTGAAGCTTGGGAACCAGCCTTCTGCACCATTTATGTTTTCTGGAGACCAGTCGTAGCTGCCGTTTATAACCCGGCCCATGCTTGTAACAGGAACTCCGTTAATAAAGGATTGGATTGCATTAAAATGAGAGAGTGCTTTATCCATAAAATCCTTTACAGCTTTTTCAAGATTCTTTTCCATTACTGAATCGTTGAGAATCTTTTTCTGGGAATACAGGAACAGGGCCTCAAGCATTTCACTATCAACAGGGATTGTATTTGCAAAAACACTGGCAAGAATATTGTAATCTACGCGTGCATTTTTGTATGGACAGGTGTACATATCGCTGCTGATGTTTGTAAACTGCGACAGGAAATGAAGGTACGGAATTGAAACAAAGCATTTAAGCCAGTTGATTGCAGAAATTGAATTGTAAATCTTTGTTCGCGTTCCAGGGTTCATATTCATAAGGATGTCATCTAGCTTGCGGAGAAGTTCATTTCTTGTTTCCTGCGAAACATCATAAGGTAGATTAATAGAAAAAGGATCTACGGTCTCGTTGATTTTATCTGTAAGCTCAGGGGCGGAAAAAGAACCGACAAAAACATAAAAATCACCGGGATTTTCATCAAGTACTATAAGATAAGGTTTAAAAAAGTCAGCGGCTTCCTTTAAGTGCTGGAGTCTTTCGTAAAAAATATAATCAACAATCTTTATTTTATGATTCAAAAGCCCAGGATGAGCGCGATTAACCCTTCTTGCAATTTCTGCAAGCACGTCCTCATGGTACAGCTGATCCATTGAGCTTTTTGCAAAAAGTGCCCGAATCCAGAGAACAATTTTATAAAAAACAGACTCTTTCTGGAGCTTTGCCTGTAAGGTTGTGTGACTCTCCTGAATGGCTTCTATGCTTTCCGAAAGATGGATTTCCTGCTCAGAATTCTGATTAATTTTGTTCAGCATGGCAAGACGGTCTTCGTTACTGAGACCTGCGACGAGTCTTTCAAAAGAACTTTTATTATTGCCTTCTTCCATACTTAGATTATCGGAATAAAATGATTATTTCACTAGTGCGAAAAAAAAACTCGCCAGATAGCGAGTTTACCACGAACTGAACTGATTTTGAAATGATGTTTTAGCTCCTACGGGAGTCGAACCCGTCTCTCCGCCTTGAGAGGGCGATGAACTAAACCGATATTCGAAGGAGCCAAAAAAAAAGCTGAACCTTAGGCGATTCAGCTTTAGTTCCCCAAGGAGGATTCGAACCCCCACAGTCAGAACCAGAATCTGAAGTGCTACCATTACACAATCGGGGAATAAGTGTATATAAATATATAGGAAAACAATAACTGTGTCAACAGGTGTAATACTTATATAAGGAAATCAATTTGTAAATAACTTAATCACAAAAAAATAGCTTCCGGTCGAGTAATGTCTTTCGAAATCGCAGGCTCGCCTGCTACACGCTGATGTGCCCTTGTAATTATATACGTTTGCCGCTAAAGCGGCAGCACATCAGAGTGTTTTCGAAAGCCATTCCTCTCCCTCTCGCTATTTTTTTGAAAACACTTTAGTAAAAATTGATTTCCAAAAATAATGCTGTATTAACAACTATTTCTTTGTTGTTGTTTTCTTTGCGGGAGCCTTTTTGGCTGGGGCTTTTTCAGATTTAGCTGGAGCCTTTTTTGGAGCTGCTTTTTTGGCAGCGGGTTTGGAATCAGCGGGTACGTAGGTGCTGACTACGGAATTGTCGTCGTTTACGAGTTCGGCGCGGATGTATTTGTCGGCTTTCCAGTCGTTAATCCAGGTTTTGCCATCCAAAAGATAGCGGAACTGATATTCTTTGTTTACTTCAAACTGCTTTTTTACAGAAAAAGAACCGTCGGCTCCTTTCTTCATTGGGGTTGCTGTTTCGCTCCAATCGTTAAACTCACCTACTAAAAATGCCTTTTCTGCACCAGCGGCAGCAGCAGCGTTAATACTAAAAGTTACTGTACATTTTGTTTTATCTGATGAAAAAGTTTTCTTTAAGGACATACTAACCTCCATTAAAATTAAGAAGATATTAACACTTTAAGGTTTTCTTAGCAAGTTATTATTTCAGACTTGATCCGACAATCTAATTCACACATCCTCTAGTGTAAGATTGTAATTAAAGTTTTTATTTGCATAATTCAATGCAGTTTCCAAATAATCTCTTTTTAGAAGCTTTGCAAGAGAAAGTGCTGTCCGTATATATTTCTCACCTTCTGCTGTATTTCCTAATGATGAATAACTGCACCCCAAATTAAAGATTAGTCCCGGAAGCACACAAAGCTGCCCATATTTATTACAGATTTCAATCCCCTCTTTTTCAGTCTCAAGAGATTTTTGAAACATCTTTTTCTGACCATACCAGTTTGAAATATTGAACATTAAAACAGGAAGCAACGAAGCCTTATTTACCTCACTAACAAAAGTTTTATCCTTATAATAATGAATTAAAAACTCTAAATGCCGGAATGCATCTTTTTCTCTCTTGCATTCCCATTCACATAAAGCAATACAATTTATAATCTCCAATTCTTCATTTCTATAATAGCGGTCCTGTAGTTCACCTTCGGGAGTAAAATCCTTTAATGTCAATTGTAAAATAGATGTAAGTTCATCCAAATAATTTTGTTGATTCAGTAGACCTGAGTTTTCATAATCTAAAATTGTTTTTGCATGTAAATAATATTGTTTACTAAATACATCACTCTTATCATAATTCTTTTCATATTTGTCTAAAAGTTCATTATAATCATATCGATGATTTGCAATTCTGTTATCAATCTCAACTTCTAAATTATGCAGCTTTAAATCCATTGCAGTCATAGGAATAAGATTCATAGGTGGTTTTGTTCCCATATAACTGAAAAAGGCTTCCAGCTGTTTCCTGCTTGGAAGATGCTTTCCATTTTCCAGCCTGGATAATGTTGAAACTGCACACGAATCTCCACATAAATCTTCCTGCGAAAGTCCTAATCGTTCTCTATATTCTTTTATGAGCTTACCTATTAATGAGCAGTTCAATTATTCACTCCTAATAATAGTTTGGTATATTTTATCACATTTTTTGCGAAAAGTGAAAATTTGCACTTTTTGCTATGGTGTTTTGCAAATTCCCAATTGAAAATTAAGTTTATCAAACGAAAGGAGAAAAGAAATGAAAAAGACTTTCAAAATTATTGCATTTGTAATGGCATTGGGAATTGTTTCGAGTTTTACACTTTGTTGTAAACAGAATTCAATTACCGACATTTTATTGGATTCTCAGGATTCAAATGAAATATTGTATTCTGATGAAGATAATTCCAGACATTGCATTCCAGGCGAAAAAAAAAGAAGTAATCAAGGAGGTGGTACAGGCAATACAAGTACATTAGGCGGTTGATAATAAACCGTATAAAAGAGAGTTTATCAAAAAAAATTAAGTAATTAAAAGGGTATTGTAATGAAAAAGATTTGTAGAATTGTATTGGCATTGGTTGTAGCTGTAACATTGTTCGGATGCAAGGATGTTAATCAAAATATCTTACCAGAAAACACAGATAGTCCTAATAAACAGGTTGTAATTGGAGATGATGTCATTTACGGAGAAACATTTGATCTGCATTCGTTGTTTGAATCTGAAATACGAGCTGAAGGAATAGAAGAAGAAAACCTTGTAGATATGGTATATTTCTCAGTTTGTCCGAGTAGCATTGAATCAGTTCATCAGGTTAATGATATTATGGGATATTTAAATCCAATTGAAATGAATAAAAGAATTGAGCAGGCATGTGATGCAGAAAGCCTTATTTTTGATTCTGAAAAGGAACTTACTAAAGATGGTAATGTAAATGAATTAATCAGACTGAATATAAAATATTATTATATAGTTCCAAAAGAAAAAGCCGAAAGTGTAAAAGATATTTTGGAAGCTTACGAAGTAATAGATGAATTCGCAATGCCAACAGAAGAATTTATTGAAGAAACTCCATTGAAAAGTGAAAGATGGCCTTGGACTAAATATTCTGTATATGGAAAAATCTCTTACGAAATTGATGGTGTAACTTTACCAGCTTATGGAATTGAAATACAAAGATTAAACGGTTCGACGCGCCAAACAGATACAGAAGGAAATTTTAATTTTGGCTCGATAGCAAAATGTTGTCTTGTATGGCTTTGGATAAATTATAATAATGAAGCCTGTTCGTTATCAAATATCGCAGGTCTAACAGCAACTAATCTAATTACAGTTGATTTTCCAAACAATTTGGGAAACTATAATTATACTGTATCTTCTAACTATACAGCTTCTAAACTTGCAATATGCAATGAACTTCTTACACGTTACAAATATGAAAAAGAAAATCACCAAAATGCTTATATTCCTAAAGTATCAGTATGGACAACACCACTTTTAGATGGAACCTGTTCTGCTCCATGCCTAAATATACTATGTGACAATAGATTGCCAGATATTTTCATTTCCGGCTGTAAAGAATTCAATGAAAAAAACATAAACACAATCCAACACGAATACACTCATTTTATCCATTTCATATATGCCAATGATAAAAATGATTTCTGGGAAAAAATTGTATTATCCGAATTTCATAGTACTTTAAATGCAATACAAAGTGATATCAATTATTTCTTGAAAAATTTTACCACAAAACAATCTATTTATGATTTTACAAATAAATACGTTTGTTTCGCAGAAAATCTTGCAGAATGGTATAGCTATGTTGGTAAAGCAAATAGTGCGTATGGTAAAAAAACAAGAAAAGATTCTGGTAACCAATATAATTACACAAGCGATAATGAAATTAGAGGTTTAGAATTAGGAATCAAAACTTATGAAAACACAAAAGTCTTTAAAAAACTGATGGAAACTGAAATTTGTACACGGATTTATAATAACAACAAAATAAATCTATTAACTCCAGTTAAACTTATGCAGCTTGTAGAAAAATATGATATAATTACTTTTCAAGAATTATATGATGCACTTGTAAAAGAGTATCCTTCTTATAAAAAAGAAATACAAAACTGTTTTTCACAAGCTAATTACACATCATACGGAAACAATATAGTATTCTAAATATTTTTACTGCGGCAAGAGAAAAGCTTGTCGCAATAAAAAAAGGAGCTAGTATTATGAAAAAAATTTTATATTTTTTTATTCTTTTCAATTCCATACTTTTTTCTTCCTGTAACCTTATTAATGCTATGATTCCAGGTACAAGACCTACAAATATTATTAGAGATTCTATTACAGTTTCTCTTAGCCCAGAAAAAAAGAATCAAAGTTATAATTGGCAAACATCGATACATTATGAAGACCCTTACTCTGTAAATGATGAAATAACACTATCTGTTATTGGAAATCTAGATAAATCAATATATAAAGATGCAGTCATACAAATAGAGTTCCAAACTAAAAAAGCAACTGATGAGGACTTTTTATATCTCCCGAAAAATATAGAAGATGAAAAAGTATTATCTTTGACTTCGGAAACAAATAATCATAATTATGAAATATCTATACCCAAAGATAATCTTGATAACTTCGACAAAAAACTTACATTTACGATTCTAAAAGCAGGCAGTTATTTTATTGATGTTTATGTATATGCAAATGCACTAAAAACAAATGGAATAAATGGAAGATGTCAAAAAACTCTTTACTTTGACTGTTGCGAATGATTACCTTGGTAATAATCAGGTCTTTTTCATCTGTTTTTAAGACAATTATGGTTGAAAATAGCAAAGTTTAGAGTGAAAATAAAAGAAGAAGATTTATTATATGAAAAAGTTAATACCTTTGTTCTTCATTACAAGTTGTATGTTTTTTTCTTCCTGCAGCCTTATTTCTGCAATGTTTCCCGGAACAAGGCCAACAAATAATATTGGTGATTCAATTACAGTCTCTCTTATTCCAGAAAAAAAGAATTATATAGATAATGACACGCAACAAAAAAGAATACACTATGAAGAATCATATCCAATAGAAGAAGAAATAACACTTTCTATTTCAGGATGCATTGATAAAACAATTTATAGCGATGCAATTATACAAATTAGATTTGAGGATGATATAACAGCCGACGATGCTTTTGAAATTATAAATAGTTTTGATGATGATCCTTCATTCACTAGCATTTCAGAAACAAAATACCATAAAATCGAAATATCAATATCTAAAGACAACCTTGATAAAATAGAAAAAAACATAACATTCAAAGTTCTAAGCAAGGGAAGCTATGATATTCGTGTTCATGTATATGCATACTCAAAAAAAACTAATGGATATGATGGATGGTGCAATAAAACTTTATACTTTGACTGTTGCGAATGATTACCTTAGTCATAATCAGGTCTTTTGCAATTATTTTTGAGAAAATTAGATTGAAAATAATAAATATGAGAGAGAAAATAAAAGTGAGGAGATTTGTTATATGAAAAAGAAGTTTCTAATCATTGCTTTGCTGTTATCATCATTTGTTGTTTTTGCGGAAGGTGGATTCAATTTTAAAGTGGGTATTGATGCTGCAGCTTCCTTAAAGTTCAAGCCATTTGTTGGTGCAAATCTTTCTTTTGATTACAGCTGGAAAAACGGATTTGGGCTTGGCTTAGGACTTAGAAATTATTGGAATATAAAACAGGACGAAATAGTGCCACAATCGGATATATATGAATCAAAGTTCATAGGTGGACTTTATAGTTTTATTAAATATAAATACTTCCAAACAGGTTTGGGATTATTATTAGTTGAAGGTGGTGCCTCGTTATATTTTAATATTGGAGGAGCAATTCCTGTTTGGGAGATGAAAAAGGGTAAGTTAGGAATTGATTTTGGAGCCGAATTATGGAAGACAGCTGAACCAATTGAAGTAGCGTATGGACAGTCAAGTTCAGGAAATTATCCATCATCAACAAAAAACGAAAATAGTCCTCTGAATGATCTTAAGATTTATGCAGGAGTGACGTATTTCCTGCCGTTTTAATGGTTTGTATCAATAATAATATAGCTTATTCTGGTCGAAAAATTACTTCAAGAAAAACTACAAAAGAAAAGTCATATAATAAGGCACTGTTATTATATTATTTACAACCCCAATATTATTTTCAGATAGTTTGTAGCAAACATTTACATCATATTGAGGATTCTTCAAAACTGTTTTTGCTGATTTTGTATTTCCTGTAGTAGCCTTAACTTCAATCAGAGAAATCTCATTATTAACTTTTGAAACAAAATCTATTTCAAGTCCGGAATCCTGCATGTAAACCTTAAATATATTATCTATTTTATTACCTTCGAGAGGATCGGAAATATTATTAAGATTGTGACATAGATTGATGATTCCAAAATCATCTCTATATTCTTCAATAATGTCATGCTGCTCCTGATAAACTATATTCATATCATTTGTTGAAATAAATCTGTCAACAATATATGGAAGTCCGCCAACACATTTTTCCAAAGAAATGATATTACATTCCAGTTTTACAGTTCTACGTAAGTTTTACCGGCACCACCATCTTCGGCGGGGGCAAAAGAAAAGCTTTTTACTACCGGACAGTGGGAAAGGTAATCTTTTACGGTTTGCTGGAGGATGCCGTCGCCTTTACCGTGGATAACGCTGAAATGGGTAAAGTTGTTCAGGACGCACAAGTCTATCTGGTGTTCCAGAGCTCTAACGGCTTCTTCGGAGCGCATACCGAGCAGGCGGAGTTCAAACACAGGTCTTTCTAAGGCTTTGTCGTTTACGTATTCGCCGCCCTGCTCAAAGCCGGACAACTCATAGGAAACAGAAGCAGTCATATTTGTTTTTGAACGGACAAGCTTCATATCCTTTTGTTTAACAGACATTTTTACGCTGCCAAACTGAACAGACCAGACTCCCCTGCGCTCTTCCTTAATCAACACGCCTTCGTTTTTGTTAGTGCCAACTACAACACTTGCGCCAGGTTCGAAATCAAGAGGTTTTTCAACATCACTTATTCCAGCCGCTTTGTCTTTACCCTGAACATTGCCATTGGCTCCGGACTCCGCTGATGAAGATGTTACAAAAGATGTAGCATACTTTAACGCTTCAGCATTACTCATCTTGCGTTTTGCTTTTTTGCCTTTACCACCGGTTCCGTCTGAGGCATTTTTACGTGCATTTTTTTCCTGCAATTCTTTTGCAAAAGCTTCTTCGGCACGAGTGATTTTTTCATCTTCAAGCTCTATTTTAGCGTTGAGCCGTTCGGTATTTTCTTCAAGCTCATTTATAAACTGCTTTACGGCTAAAGTTTTTTCTCTAGTGACTTCGCCTTCTTTTAATGTGCGCACAAGATTTTCAAGCTGGCGGCGCGAATGAATAAGAAAATCATTCATTTCCTGCTGCTTGTTCTTTTTAAGCTCGTTGTCGCGGCGGCGAAGCTCAAGCTCCTTTGCCTTAAGCCTGTCACACTTTTCGGTAAACTCTGCCTCTTTGCGCTGTGCTTCCTTCTGGATTTTATTGAGCTCAACATGCTTGCGGTTCAAACCACGGATTAAAGCAGAAACATCGGCCTGTTCGGTAGCAATATAATTTCTTGCCGCCTTGCAGATTTTTTCCGGGAGACCACTGCGTTCTGCAATATCAAGCGCATGACTTTCGCCCGGCACACCCATCAAAAGCCTGTAGGAAGGAGAAAGCGTAGTCTGATCAAACTCAACACTAGCATTTATACAGTAAGGATTTGTATAACCGTAATTTTTTAAGATTCCCATGTGAGTTGTAACTAACACAAACGATTTCTTTGCTATCAACTCATCAAGAACTGCCATTGCAACAGCAGTTCCTTCCTGAGGGTCTGTACCACTTCCAAGCTCATCCAAAAGAATCAAGGTATCTTCCCTTGCCCCACTCACAGCTTCTGCAATATTTTTCATGTGGCCGCTGAAGGTAGAAAGATTCATATCCATATTCTGACTGTCACCGATATCTGCAAACACATTGCTGAAAACCGGAAGTCTTGTACCTTCCGCAGCAGGGACAGGAAGCCCCGTCTGATTGAGCATTGAAAATAAAGCAAAGGTTTTGAGCGTTACGGTTTTACCACCAGTGTTCGGTCCTGTGATGATGAGGATTCTTTTTCCTGTCATAAAGCGGACATCAATAGGGACAGCCTTTGTTCCAAGCAGAGGATGACGCGCCTGAAGCAAAAGAGGCGGCTCATCACGATTCTGGCCTGATTTATCATAAGCAAGACACGGGATTGCATAAGTACAGTTGTTTTCCATTCCCCAGCGGGCGGCGGCAAAGGTTGTATCAAAAAAGAGCATGAGTGGAAGCGCATCCCTGAAAAATGGAACAGACGGCTGTAATTCCTGAGTAAGCTCCAGAAGAATGCGTTTGATTACCTGCTGCAGCTCGTATTCTTTTTGAACAAGCTCGTTACTGCAGACAACTGCTTCATCCGGCTCAATGTAAACCGTCTGCGCAGACTGAGAAACCTCGTGTACAATTCCCTTAATTCTGTTCTGCTGATTTGCCTTTACCGCAAGCACCTGGCGACCACCACGCAAAACCGGTACAGAAGATTCAAGTACGCCTGCAAGCTTCTGGTCTGAAGTATAGCTTTGCATAATATTTTTAAGGCGGGCATTCAGGCTTGCAATTGCCCTGCGAATCTGTACAATTTCCGGCAAATCTCTAAGCTCTCCGTCCGGGGTGATTATGCGGAAGATTTTCTTTTCGGTTTCTTTTTCATCAGGTAAGAGAGCTGATTGTGACGGCAAAACCTTAAGCTGTAAATCATCGGTGTGGGCAGCAATATTTTCGCGGACTTTTTTTACCGCAATTGTAAACTGTCCCAGAGCCTTTACCTGTTCAAGATTAAGCGATGCTCCGCTTGTTTTAATAATTGAATTGAGGCCTTGAATGGGTTCCCAAAAGGAAACAGGAACACGATGCGTACAGGAATAATAAGTGCACCACTCTCTTGAGGCATTTTTGTAAAACTCAATTTCTTTTGCTTTTGTAAGCGGTTCCCTTTGTGACAGAGACTGCTTACCTTCAATAGTAACACAGAATCCCGCGACTTCATCACGTATTCTGTAAAAGTCAATTTCTGATAATGTTTTTTTGTCCATAGTAATTTAGTTTAATCGCACCAGGAGCCGGTTCTGATTTCATCGGAGATTCTCATCCAGGAATCATAACGTTCTTCTGTAATATTACCGTTTTCTACTGCTTCCCGAACGGCGCAACCTGGTTCTGTAAGATGCTTACAATTCAAGCCGAACTTACATTTTCCAATAAACGGCTCGAACTCCCTGAAATATAAAGCCAGATCATCGGCTTCTATATCATCCAAAACAAAACGCCTTATACCCGGCGTGTCGATTATATCTGCTTTTCTGCCCTTGATTCCGTCCATCAGGGATTCATTTAAAACCAGATGGATGAGCGTACCTTTTGTTGTTGTGTGACTTCCGCGGCCGTATTTTTTAGAAAGGCTGCCTGTCTTTAAAACGCAGGAATTATCCATAACGTTTATAAGGCTTGATTTTCCTACTCCCGACTGACCTACAAAAGCAGAAAGCTTATCTTCGAGCAGCTGGGCAAACTCAAGCATGCCTTCGCCAGTTTTTGCAGAAATGCGCATCACCTTATAGCCAAGATCTTCCCAGATTTCCAGACGCTTTTGAATCTCTTCCAGTTCATCGGCACGACCATCTGTTTCCATAGCTTCAGCTAAATCCCACTTGTTGCAGACAATTACAGGTTCTATTCCCTGATGTTCTGCCTGAGCCAGAGCCCTGTCTATAAAGCGGGGACGGAAAGGCGGTTCATCGGGCGTGGTTACAAGAATAAGATAATCAAGATTGCTGGCTAAAAGCTGGGGACATCTGCCTTTAACATTCCAGCGCAAAAAAGTATTCTTACGTGGCTCAAGAGAAAGCACCTGTCCTTTAGAATCATTCAGCGGGTCAATTTCAATATCAACAACATCGCCCGGGGCAATAGGATTATAAAACTGCTTAACCGATTTTAGAACCTTACCTTTTATAGTGCAGCTGCGTGTTACCTCATCATCGCACTCAACGGTAAAGAGATTATTCGTACCGGCTATAATAAGTCCTTTCATAAGTTTTTATCCCCACAAAAGCCAGAGCACCAGAGCCGCAGCACCAGTTGTTAAAATTGTAAACGGAACGGCAGTTTTAAGCCAGCCAGATAACTTCATCGGGTAGCCTTCCTTCTTGACGATTCCCATGCTTACAACATTTGCACTTGCACCATAAGGAGTAAGGTTTCCGCCAAGACAGCTTCCAACCAGCAGGGCAAACATAAAGATTTCTTTGTTAATTCCCATTTCCATTGCCATAGAACCAGCAACCGGCAGCATTGCAATAATATAAGGCACGTTATCAATAAAGCCGCTGATGATAACAGACACAGCAAGAATTATGATAAAGCCAATCAGCTTTGAACCGCCACACAATCTTGCAAGAACCACTGCAAAATCATCAAGAAGACCAATTTCCTGAATTGCTCCAACAACTACAAAAATGCCAAGCAGGAAGAAAATTGTTTCCCAGTCCAGGCCTTTTACAAGCTCCCAAAGCTCACTCCAGGATTTTTTCTGATTCAGCTTATACCAGGCAAGAGCAATAATTCCAAGTGCAAGCACGTAAAGTCCGCTCAAGTAAGCAAAATCAGTTTTAATAAAGGAAATGCCGGCAAGTCCGAAAATCATTACAAGAAGAATGATAAAAGGCACCCAGGAGATGACATTTGACTTATCTACAGTAATGCGCTCTTTTCCAACCTTTGCAAAAAAGCAGTAGAAATAAATACAGCCGACGAGCAAGCCTGCCTGAATTATAAAGAAGATTGAAAGCGTACCGTTGTGAACAAAGAAGTCGTTAAAGTTATAACCGGCATAGGCAGCAAAAATCATGCTTGGAGGGTCGCCGACGAGTGTAGCGGTTCCTTCAAGGTTAGACATTACTGCAAGTCCAATCATAAAGTACGTTGGATTCATCTTAAGCTTTTTGCAAAGTGCAAGCGCAATTGGAGCCATTACAAGAACTGTTGCAACGTTTTCTACAAAAATAGAAATTATACCGGTCATGGCTAGAATTAGAACTATTGCAAGTCCGGTGTTTTTGCTTGAATTGATTATGCTGTCTGCAATTCTGGAAGGCACGTTGGAGTACAGAAACAGAGCCGCAATTGTCATGCTTCCAAGATAAATCATTATTACGTTCCAGTTGATTATGGTTCCGAGTGAGTGAGTGAGTGCATAAAGATGACCGTTTGCAAATGTCGATAAGGAAGATTCCATATCGAGCGGAAAAATCACATCCGGTAAAATCATTCCCATAAGGATGATTGTAATTCCAGCGATGGTAGTAAACAAAACCTTTTTTTCCTGCAGCAAGATTACAAAGAGGTACATAAAAATTGCAATACCAAGAATTATATATTTTAGTGCGTTCATTTCTTTTTCCCGTTATCCTAACATTGTGCCTTCGATTTCGCTGAACAGGGCTTCGTAGAGAGTGGCCTTATCGTTATTTGTTTTGCGGACTGTCTGCGACATTCTTCTGGCAAGATGAAGAAGTACACGGTAACCTAAAAGTGGCTCCTGGTCGCAAACTGCAAGAAACTTTTTGCTTGAAAGTGTGATGCAGCTGCAATCGTTCAAGGCTTTTACGGTAGCTGTGCGGGCATCGTCACTGATAAGGGCAGTTTCTCCAAAAAAGATGTTCTGCTCGGCTTTCAGATTTGCGAGGGCGATTGTATCTCCGGCCGGGGTCTGGCGTTCAATTTTTACCGCTCCTGTATAGAGGATATAAAACAAATCGCCGTAATCGCCTTCCTTTATAATTACTTCGCCTTTCTTAAACTTTTTGATTATCATATTTTCGTAGACAATCTTAAGTATGCGCTTGTCGTTTTCATCATTGATGTTAAAATCCGAAAACAATTCAATGTTTACAAGCTTAGGCAAAACCTTTTCAAACTCATCCATAAAAACTCCAAATAGATTTCCGGGTCAAGCCCGAAAATGACACTAATATACGAAAATCGCCTTTGTGTTCTTTTGAATCACAAAATCGGGCGACGGTACAAGAACAGGCTCGTTGCTCTTAAGCAGCTTTACCTTCTTCAAATCATCAACTATCTTCTTTACATCAGGATTTTTCTGAGCCTCACGCAAGGCATCTTTTCTTCGCTGATGGAAGTTACCGGTATTCAAAAGTAAGCCAATCAGCACACCCTTCTTTTTAAGCGACTGCTTAAAATCGGCATAGGTTTTGCCAATAAAGCTTTCGGGAATATCTTCTATAATAATTCCGCTGGAAGCATCTTCGCCAATCAAAGCGCGGATTACGTTACTGTAGCCCATTCCACTGGAAGCTGTTGCAAGAAGACTGTGCTCATAATCTGTAGTAAGGATGATTTCGTCACAATGGGCCATCTGCAGATGACGTTCAAACTTTGAATCCATAAGCTCGGCTGCAATGTACAAATCCGGGTTCAGGCTTTCCATTGTAAGAACGGCAAGAACTGTTCGGGAATCAACTTCCAGGTCTGAATAATTCTTGGAACGGTCGGAAATTACAAGGGCACGAATAGCGTTATCAATTTCTGCCCGGTGCAAAACATTTTCATCTGTAAAATCACCGGAAATATAATTAAGTTCCTTAAAACGAAGCTTTGAACGAAGCTGCTCAATCTGTCCATCCGGAGCATCGTTCACAAGTACAATCATATCAGGTGTAATGTCGGGGTTGGAGTTTAAAACACTGTCAAGAATCTTATCAAAACCAGGCCGCCAGCCGCATAGCAAAAAATGTCCTTTCATACTCTTTAACTTCTTCAATCCTTTATCTTTTTTTATCTGCATATCCATAAACGTGGACGCAATTTTACCGGTAATAACACTAAGAAGCAGCATACCCAGAATGAGCAGGATAAGCGCCGAAAGTCTTCCAGGAATAGACTTTACACAATAATCAAAATAACCCGCAATTACTGTTACAAGCGTGAACCAGACTGAATCAAAAAAAGTTTGAATGCCGCTTTCTGTCTGAGTTTCCGACTTGAAGACCATAACTGTGGCAATCGCAAGGATGATGACGATGCAGATATACGCATAGGTCATCGGATTTTTGAGAGCATATCTTATGTGCCGTGCAATTTTCTTGCCTGTGGATTTTTTAACGGCAAGCTTTTTTCCGGCAAACTTTTTTCCAGCTACTTTGTTTGAACTCATATTCTATAAATATAACATAAATTGGGTGACACTTCTATAGCACATGT
>JAEETM010000116.1 GCA_016290335.1 Treponema sp.
TCCTTCACAATCAGCAGGGAATGGCTCTGATATTCCGGCAAAAATGCTTTTTTTCCACCGTTTTCAAAGGTGACGGTGATTTTATACTCTTCGTTTGCAAGCTCACAGGAAGAAATTACGCCGTAACCGTAATCATCGTGGAACACTTTAACGCCTTTTTTCCATTTTTCAGCAATTTCGGACTTTGAGCCCCACTTATCGGCAGAACTTGCAGCTCCAAAGCCACCATATGCACCAAATCGGCTACCGCCACCAAATCCGTACGGTTTATTTCCAATAATCTTAAACGCAGAAGCCGCCTCATTCAAAAACGGACTCGGCCGCATAAACTGCAAGGCCCCGTACATTACCCTTTGAGCCGCAGAAGTTACGTACAATTCATTTCTGGCACGCGTGATTCCAACATAAAAAAGTCGGCGTTCTTCTTCAAGGTCGGCACCAGCTTTATCTCCTCGTGGAAAAACACCTTCTTCCAGCCCGGTGATTATTACCCGGTTGTATTCCAAACCTTTTGTGTTGTGCAGGGTGATTAAGGTAACTGCATCGTTTGCCTTTTCTTCATTTTGAAGCTCAAGTGAGCGGTCAAGATTGATGGCATCAAGGAAAGCAATAAGACCATCCATTGAGCAGCTGTAAGAAACCGCACTGTTTTCAAGCTCCTGAAGGTTGTATGTCCGCTGGGTTCCTTCAATTTCATCGCCAGCTTTATGGTAATCGTAAAGGCCGGAATCCATAACAACAAGCTTAATAAAATCTGAAAGTTTCCTGCCTGAAGCTCCATCAGAACCGTCGCCCTGCTCTCCGCCCCCAAAAAAGCCGGTAAACTTTTCGTACAGCTTAAGGAATGATTCTGCCCCTTCCCTTGCCTTTTTGGAAAGCTCCGGCAAAAGTTTTTCAAGGCTTTCTGTCATTGTAAGGCTATTCTGCACCGCATATTCGTGGATTTTATCCTGAGTTTTATCTCCAATACCGCGGACTGGCTTATTCACAATCCTTCTGAACGCAATTTCATCCTTACTATTTGCACACAAAGCAAGGTAAGCAAGTGTATCTTTAATTTCCTCACGCTCATAAAACTTAAGGGAACCTACTACGACATACGGTATCCGTTTATGTAAAAAATCCTTTTCAAAGCCAAGAGACTGTGCATTCGTACGGTACAAAATTGCCCAGTCTGAATACTTACCGCCTGCTTCCACCGCTTTTTCAATCAGACTGCTGCAAAAAGATGCTTCCTGATTCTGGTCTCCAACAAAAGCAAGCACCGGCTGTTTTCCATCACCCCGAGCCGCAATCAGATTTTTACCAAGACGACCGCTGTTTTTGCTTACAACAAGCGAGGCTGCATCCAGAATCTTAGCTGTAGAACGGTAATTCTGTTCAAGGCGGATTATATCTGTACCGGGGAACTTTTCCGGGAAAGAAAGAATATTCTGGACCTCTGCTCCGCGGAAATGATAAATTGACTGATCATCATCACCGACGACGCAAACATAAGAATCATTACCTTCATTTATACCGGAAAGCGTCTGCAGCATTTTGTACTGGGCAATGTTCGAATCCTGGTACTCATCAACCATTATTACCTTAAAACGATTGTGAACTTCCTGTGCAACATGCTCAAACTCGTTCATAATGCGTACAGGAAGAAGTATTAAATCTCCAAAATCTACGTTCCCTGTTGATCGCAGACGTTTTTCATAATCAGCATAAATCTGGTTCAAATCAAACTGACTACCGATAAAACCTAAATCATCATCAGGTAAAAGACAGTAATCTTTTGCAAGCGAAATCTCTCTGGCCGCCGCCTGTGCTTCTTTTTTTGAAAGAGAGGGGACAGCCTTCCTTACAAGAATCGCCATATCATCATCATCGTAAACTGTAAACGAGGGAACTACCCCGGCCTCTTCTGCATATTTACGCAGAAACCAGGCACCAAAGGAATGGAAAGTTCGGATTTGAGCATTTTCTGACCGAGACTCAATTGCAACGGCACGCTCGCGCATTTCGTTGGCGGCTTTTTTGGTAAAAGTAACAGAAAGAATTGAATAAGGGTTTACATTTTTCTGAGATATGAGATATGCAATTTTTGTTGTTATAACGCGGGTTTTTCCGGAACCAGCTCCCGCAAGAATGAGCAGAGATTTTCCTTCGTGAGTGACTGCGGCAAGCTGTTCCTGGTTCAGCATAGAAAGGTAGCTGTCAAAATCCTTTGGCTCACTACTTGGCATGTTTTTTTCTCTTTTCTTTATACATTTCGTTGTCGGCAACAGTCATCAGCTTTTTAAGTACAGTGGAAGCTTCAAGGTCGGCTGCACCAACGCTTATTGAAAGAGTAAATGGAAGTCCGCTTTTTTCTGCAGCCTGTTTATCTGCCTCTTCTATCTTCTTCTTTACGTCCTCAATATTTTCCTTAAGCATTCCAAGGGCAACAACACCAAACTCGTCGCCGCCAATTCTTCCGATTACATCGTTAGGACCAAAAACTTCCTTAAGAACTGTAGCCTGCAGCTTAAGTGCTGTATCACCCATTTCGTGGCCGTAAGTATCATTTATAGTTTTGAGATTATCAACATCCATAAAGAAGACAATACCGGCAGAACTCTTTTCCTGCATAATATCCAGAGTCTGCTGACCGGCTTCGTAAAAACCACGGCGATTGCGGATTCCGGTAAGCTCATCCAGCTTTGTTTCCTGCATAAGCTTTACATTTTCGTTTTCAAGCTTTTCGGTTTCATTGATTCTTTCTGTATATTCAAAGGCCTGAGAAACCGAGGTGCTCAAAATTTTAAGATAAACATTGTAATTTGCAAATTCAGTGCCCCTTACCCGGCAAACCATAAAGCCATAGTTTGATTCACCACAGAAAATTGGCTGGAAGACGTATACACCAGGCGCATCGGAATATTCTTTTGAAGCAAAAAGCTTTTCCAGTGGATTAAAGAAAATACCGGGGCGGAAATAGTTTTTGTCGTTATCAATATCAGAGAACATATACATTTCCAGGTCTTTTGGAAGAACAAAATCATCGGTAGAATCAAGGAAGATGGGTTCGCGGTAGAAATTGAGTGATATTGAAGAAAAATCAATTTCGCGGATAATAAACTTAAGGTTGTAGAAAAGCTGACGTAAGGTATTAGCCCCCTTGAGCATATCCATAATAGTAATCAGATTATTTTTATAATCTATATCATTTACAAACTTAAAAAGGTTGGTGCTGTTGCGGTCTACTTCTCCACAGGTAATTCCACGATGATCCTTGTATTCGCAAAGCTGGTTTGTCATAGGTACACAACCACAGGTTTGTCTGTATTTTGTAGAAAGCTGGGTGTAATGGATTTTTGGAACAGAAAGGTCACAAACAAGGTCCCAGGCCATTTCTGCAGCTTCGTAGCCCTGATTCATAATCTGCTGATTTACGGTAGAAAGCTTAGGTTTAGAAAGTGTTGCCACAAGAGAATCATCAAAGCCTATAATCTTTAATTCTCCTGGGATTCTTATCCCAAGCTTATCAAGTACGCGCATACAACCGATTGCCATCATATCATTTGCAGAAACAATTGCATCAAAATTAACATCCTTGCGGGATTGTATTGCCTTACCGAATACTTCTTCTGCCTTAAAATCTGTAAACCCACCATCCCAAACTAAATCAGGAAAAAACTCCAGGCCATTATTTGCAAGAGCTTCCTTAAAAGCATCAAAACGTTCAAAGGCTTCGCGTGAGTTTGTAGAGTTTGCAGATAAAAAGCCGATTTTTTTACAATTATGCTTTTGTTTCAGGTGTTCAACTATCTGGTTAAAGGATTTTTTACAGTCGATTAGAACTGCATGGTAATTGTCGCCTTCAAGTCCAAGTTCTATGGAAATTGAAACTACAGGTTTATTGCTGAACTTTTTTATAGCCTTTATAAAATTGTCGTATTCCAGTTCTGGGGTTCCACAGTAAAGACCAGTTGCTACAATAATTGCATCTATTTCATCGGAGCGGAGAAACTCCATTGTTGTCCAATACTGATAGTCAAAAATACAAACTGTACTGTGGGGAACCTTTGTCTGCGCTATGATAAATTTTAAATCTTTATCTTTAGCAAAAGAGGATATGCCGCGAAGGAAATCGTGGCTGTATTCCATAATCAAACTTGGAAGAATTACAGCAATAGTTTTCATAATACACCTGTTCTAATTATACACGATTTTTTAAAAGAATGTATTTAAATAATGAACTTTAACGAACTTTTATCAGTTTTTTTCAAAGAAAGGAATCTTGCATCTAAATCAACGCCAGTTACAGCCAGAATCTTTACTTCTACAAGATTTCCGGGCTTAACTTTGTCTGATTCATCACCATATGTACGTTCATAACGTACAACTACGCAGCCGTCAACCTCCGGAGCCTGAAACCATGTCCTTCCGATTGCAAGTCCTTCATCACAATCTTCGGAAGCCTGATTTTCATCACCGCCAGATGGATTCATATCGATTATTTCTTCTATAAGAACTGAAAGGGTCTGCCCTACATATTTTTTAAGCTTTTCACCTGTTATTTCGGACTGAACTTTTTCTATACCGTCCGCCCGTTTTTTTGCAACTCTTGCCGTAACAGCTGGCTTCATCGAATAAGCAGGCGTGTCTTCTTCCCTGCTGTATGGAAAGCAGCCCGACCAGTCTGGAGCAATGTTTTTTACAAATTGAACTGTATTTTCTGCGGCTTCATCTGTTTCACCTGGAAAACCGGTAAGAAAAGTAGTTCGCAATACGGCTTCCGGGTAAACCCCGCGAATCTTATTTATTAAATCTTCATATTGCGCAGCAGTTCCGGTTCTGTTCATTTTTCGGATTATTGTGTCATCTCCGCTCTGAAACGGAATATCAAAATATGGTACAAAGCGGGAATCCTTTTTCATTTCGGTGAGGATATCCTGCTTAAAGTGGTCCGGGTGAATGTAAAGAGGACGAACAATGAACTCACCTTTAATTTCTGCTATTTTTGAAATAAGATATGCAATTGGGGACAGTCCTGCTTTTTCGGCAACAGAACGAATCTGAACATCAGATTCTTCAAGCCCTGTTCCATAAGCGGCAATATCCTGACCGATAAGGTTTATTTCGTAAACACCGGCTTTTACCAAATCTTTTATTTCGCGCACAATTGCATCAACAGTACGGCTTCTGAGCTCACCGCGGATAAGAGGTATTGCACAGAAAGAACAGTGATTTGAACAGCCTTCGGTAATCTTTACATATGCACTGCCCGGAAAATTAAACAGAACCTTACGTTCAGCCGCACAAATACCCTGCTGCGGAAAAGTCTGGGCCAAACGGGTTTGATTCTTCGAATACTTTTTCATAAAGCCGGCAATTTCTGCAAGATTACCGTTACCGAATACACCGTCAAGCTCCGGCATATCATCATATAAAGACTGAGAATAACGCTCTGCAAGACAACCCGTAAGAATTATTTTTGCATCCGGATACGCAGCTCTGAGCTCGTAAATTGCATTTATTGATTCTTTTTTTGCAGACTGAATAAAACCGCAGGAATTGATGAGTATAAATGAAGCAATTTCAGGATTCTGAACATAACAAAATCCTTCTTTTTCAAGAAAACTTACAATTATTTCGGCATCGGTTTGATTTTTGGCACAACCGTGTAAATCTATATAAAAATTAGTCGAGTTCAATTATTACCAGCTTGTATTTTCCGTCGGTATCTTTAATCCACTTAATGTCTTCTACAAGAACCTGTCCGGCTACACCAATATCAAGCTCAAATGTTCTTGAATCTGCAATAATCGTAAACTTAACCGTATTACTGTTAGAAATCCAAAGGCGAATACCGTTATGAGGATTTGCAGTGAAAACTTCGCCACGTGAAAAATAAGTTTCGGAAGATTCTGAATTATCAACACGGCTTCGGAACAGACAAGGTCCGCGGAAGCTTGCGTTGAGCGTAAACGGATAAGCACGGTTATCTTCAACAATAACCTTCTGTGGATGCTTAGATTTTATGTCGGTGATAAATGGAATCTCGTCAACCAGAGTTGCATTCTGTTCCTGTGCCTGCATTCCATGACGAACAAGAACACTAAGCTCTACACCGCGGTTTTCATCAGTATAGGAAATATCGGAAACATAAATAATCAGGTCTGCAACTGAGTCTCCGTTTATATCAATTTCTGATTCTTCTGCCAGATCTGTATAGAAAACTCCGGCCGGTGTGTCGAGTCCAAAGGATGAAAGAGTGTCTCTTACTGTAAGAACAATCTGCCCCTTTTCTGTTGGAACAAGGAACTGGTCTCCCTTGTAAACACGCTGTGTAAACTTTGTATCATCAAGCACATACTGGGCATTCTTTGAATTATTTGTAACTACAACAAGAGAATCATCGTCAGGCTTTCGTTTTGAAAGAAGTAAAACTGTAATTGTAACTGCAACACCAACAAGGAAAACAAGAGGAATTATAATTGCAGGAATAAGCCAGCGCGGACGGCGTTTAGCTATAAGTCCTTCCGGCACAGGTGATTCCTGAATCTTTTTGTTGTTGTAAAGCTTGAGCATAAACTCGGTATCGAGTTCAAGATAGGCAGAATAGTTTCTTAAAAAGCCTATCATGTAAGCTTCGCCGGGAAAAACACTGTTATCTTCATCTTCAAGTCCCTGAAGATATTTTTTCTCTATTGAGATTTCCCTTGCAATTTTATCTATATCAAGATTTTTTTCTACTCGAGTGTTATGAAGGATTTCGCCAAAACTTTCCATAATTACAATTACTCCGCAAACAGGAAATTATTAAAGTTATTAGCTGAGGATGGCGGGTCGTAAATAAACCTTGCATCGGAAATATCCTGATTTACCTTATAGTCAAAGAAATTGAAGATAAAGGTTTCGTTTTTTGGTGTTACGGCTTCAATTCTTCGAATAAGCTTTGTGTCCTCGTTTACTGCTATTTTTATATACTTAAAAGCTTCGGTATTACTTTTCTTTGTAAGGATAAACTTTACGACCATTTCGTCGGAGCCTTTTTCAAGAGGTTCGGCTGTCTGGCCTGTTTCGTAGGCAACGGTATAGTAGCGGCTTAAAAGTGAAAGTCCCTGTGGTGTAGAAAGAGAAGCGGCACTTCCGTTTTCCTGTGTGATTGACTGCTGCAATACAGCTGATGAATCCGGAAGATAGATTGTAAGCATATCGCCGTTAAAACAGATTACCTGATTTTCCGGTGTGGAATAGTCCATACGCAGTAAATCAGGTGCTTTATAGGAAAGCTTTCCGGCGGTTTCCTGCTTTTCAATTTTTATTTCAAAATCGGCTTCGTAATCTTTGAGTGAGCCGTAGTATTCTGAGATTTGTTTGAAATAGGCACTTGCTGTAGTGATACCTTGTGACCAAACGGAACTTGTAATAAAAAGAATGGTCATGTATAAAAAACATCTTTTCTTCATATTCTAAAGATTATAGCGTTTAATCATCAAATTGTCACTAGCAGCAGTTATTCAGATTTTTTTGCTTCAGAATCAGCCTTTTTTCTGGTTCTTGGTTTAGCTTTTACTTCTGTTTCCGGCTTTTCTTCGACTTTTGCCTTAGATTTTTTGGAAGCTTTTTCTGCAGAAGCTTTTTCTTCAATAGAATTATCGCTTAATTCTTTGCAGTGCTGTTCACCTTTGATTATTTCAGCGAACTCTTTGCCGTCCATAGTTTCTTTTTCCATAAGGCGGGTGGCAATGTAATCGAGCAATTCTTTATGTTCGGTAAGAAGCTTAACTGCATATTCGTATCGCTCGTTCATGATACGGGCAATTTCTTCATCAATATACTTCTGTGTTTCTTCACTGAACTCACGGATAAGCTCAGGTTCGCCGCCTGCATAACCGCGGACACCCTTTCCAAGTGTCATATTCTTGAACTTTTCGCTCATACCAAAATCGGTAATCATGCGTTTAAGAATATCTGTTGCACGGCTGATATCGTTTGCAGCACCTGTAGAAATCTCGCCGAAAACAACCTGTTCTGCGGCACGTCCACCAAGCATTACATCAACTTCATTAATTAAATCACTCTGGGTCTGAAGTGTCTTTTCTTCTTCATCGCGATACTGTGTAAAGCCGCCAATTCCGTGTGAACGTGGCACCACTGTAATTTTGTTTACAGGTGGGTAATCCGGGGTGAAAGCTCCCATAAGGGCGTGACCTGTTTCGTGGAATGCAACAATCTTGCGTTCCTTTTCGTTTTCGCTGCGTGTCTTTTTCTTAAGACCGATGCTTACCTTATCAATTGCATCGTTGAAATCTGCCATGGTAACCTTTTTCCGGCCATTACGTACGGCAAGGATTGCAGCTTCATTTACAACGTTTGCAAGATCTGCTCCGGCAAAACCTGTTGTTCCGTGTGCAAGAGAAGTAAAGTCAACATCACTGTCAAGCTTAACATTCTTTGCGTGGATGCGGAGAATTGCTTCACGACCAGTTACATCAGGCTTTTCAACAGGAACCTGACGGTCAAAACGGCCGGGACGCAGAATTGCAGGGTCAAGAACATCAACACGGTTTGTAGCGGCAAGCACTATAAGTCCTTTTTCGTTATCAAAACCATC
>JAEETM010000117.1 GCA_016290335.1 Treponema sp.
ATTGTCGGTACTTTTGTGTCATTTACAATCGCAATGATTTTTCCGCAGTGTTTGCATCTGTAAAACTTTAATTCCATACTTTACTCCTTTTTTATCATCCTAAGATTTTTACATAGGCAGATAGGTTGTTAGTGATAAAAATTATACACCATTATTGTGTAAAAGTGTGAAAAAGTCGTTAAAAAAGCTTTAATTTTTTATTATAAAAAGAGATTTGCACGAATCAATTTTATCTAATACAATTAACGCTATGGAAAGAGTGATAAATAATAATAGAAAGAAAATATTAAAAAACGTAGTTGTAATTGCCATTTTTCTACATTTAAATATTTTTGTTGTTCCATACCTTTTTGCTCAATCTTCATCACTCACTCCAACTCCGCAGCTCACCCCGGAACAAATTGCAAAACACCCAACCGACAAATGGTTTACTGCAATGCGTCCGGATTATTCAGAGCTTGATGAACGAATTAAAACTCTTGCTAAAAATGAAGAAACGCCACAGGACGTTGCCCGCATAATCTGTGAAGGACTTACAACTGATATAGAAAAAGCACGTGCAATTTTTGACTGGCTTGCCTACAATGTTTCTTACGACACAAGCTACAAGGTTCACAGTGCAGCAGAAGCTTTTAAAAAACGTAAAGGGGTTTGTCAGGGATATGCAGAGCTTTTTCAGGAGCTTGCAGAGGCTGCCGGGATCAATTCAATCATGGTTACCGGAATTGGTTATGGTGGACCTGGAGTAGGGCGTGGTGGACATGCCTGGAATCTTGTAAAACTGGAAGACCGCGATTTGCTGCTTGATTCCTGCTGGGGTGCCGGTTATGTAACGGGAAACCATTTTGTATTCAAGTATGCACCTCAATGGTTCGACACTCATCCCGCACCGTTCGCTTTCCGTCATTTCCCGGACGACCCGGAAGACAGCTGCATTTATCCTTTTATGACCAAAAATGAGTTTAACAGGCTGCCCTGGCTCCATCCCGAATCCTATTACCCTTATGGTGCATCAGACCCGGTAGAAGCTTACCGCAGCCGTTTCTGTAAGGACAATGAAAATCTGCCGGTTACGTTTAATTCCGGAAGAGATTATTACTATTGGTTTGAGTACATTTCAACAGGTCCGGAGCTTACAGACGGTTTTTTAATTTCTGACTTTGAAGTTACAGCAAGCTTCATTAAGAACCATGTTGAAAAAGAACAGTTCAAGGAATTGCCGGTTTTCGAGCATTATCAGCATTCAAAGTATTCTGCCATAACAGATATGCCTCTGATTGAAATTGCAAAATACTGTAATTATATGAGTGAATGGTATAATCTTGATCCTTGTTATACGATTTCCGAAGACGGGCAATCTATAGAATGTGATTATTCAAAATTCGGTATCCGCCTTCCATCTAAAAAAGAATGGCTTGCTGCCTGTGGAACAAAGCTTCTGAATCCTGCCTTGTCCGAAAAGGATTTTTCAGATTCAGTCTGGTATAACAAAAATACCGGTGGCCGAATAAATATAGTCAGGCAGACAAAAGAAAACGAAAACTATCTCAGCGATATTCTTGGAAATGTAAGCGAGCTTTGCTGGGATGAAGAAAATGGGCAGTATGTTTTTATGGGCGGAAACGTTTATTCTTCACGCGAAGAAATACTTTCTCTTAAACCTGTTCCATTTGATAATTATGAAAAAAATAAAGGTGCAAATGGATTCCGGCTTGTTATAACTGCACCACAAAAAGCTGTAAACCAGTATCTTCTTGCTCAATATTACAAACAGAACAATCTTGTGCGAACCAATAGAGATTCATATTTAGAATGGGTTCGTCTTGCTTCTGATAATGGAAATGTACATGCAATGGCAATGCTTGCTTCGGAATATTATTCTGCCCAGACTCAGGAAGACTATCAAAAATGCTATGAACTGTGCATGAAGGCTGCCGAATATGAACAGCATTATGCACTCCAGCTTCTTGCAAGGCTTTATTTAAATGGTGATTATGTTCAAAAGAATGAACAGAAAGCCTATGAGTATTTTGAGCGCAGTGCAAATGCCGGTAATCTTTATTCCATGTATCTTATGGCCTTGGCCTATAAAAATGGAGATTACAGACAGCAGGATAAAGAAAAATATTTTTACTGGATGGAGCGTGCAATAAACGGCGGTTATGAAAATGAAGAAATGTCCATTGAGCTGGCACAGTATTATAAAAGCGGTTTATATTGTGAAAAGAATGAAAAGAAAGCCTTTGAGATTTTTTCAAAACTCGCTAAAAAGGATGATGCTTCTATCCTTGCACTGGTAGAATGTGCCGACTGCTATCTTGATGGAATCGGCTGCAGAAAAAGCTATTACGATGCCAGAAAGTATTTTCAAAAGGCTCTTGAAAAAGGCAGCATTTATGCAAAGGCACGTCTTGCTGATTGTGATTTTTATGGATATGGTGCAAAGCGGGATGTTGAAGGTGCTGTAAAAGCGTATGAAGAAATAATTGAAAATGGTCATTCAACAGAACTGTATAAAGCTAAGTATGATTATTATAAGGCAAACCTTGATGTCATAAACTTTTATGATGATAAATGTAAGAATTATTTCCACAATATTCCAGAGCAGGGGGATTTTGTTGAATATTTACAGGCTTTAGTTTCTGTCAGTGAGCTTGCTTATTCTATTCAGGGGACGGAAATGACAAACTCTGCGCTTCTGCGGGGACTCAAGCTTGAACAAATTAACAGTCAGATTATTGAGCCAATGAAAAAGGTTGCTGAAGGAAAATCCTTGTCCGGTAAAACTATTGTCATAATCAATCCATATAAAGGAAAGCAGTATTCTGGAATCCAGCAGGAAATCTTTACTTACGACTGCTTTAACAGTAAAAAATATTGTGTTAATGGTGAGTATTACCGCTACGATAAATCTTTTTTTGAATATTACAACAACATAATCCTCCTTCAAAAACAGGAAGAAAACTTAAACAGTGTGGATACGGCTTTCCAAAAGCTTATGCCTTGTCTTGCAGGCTGTGATGAAGTTGACTTAATGCTTTTTTCTACAGATTATTTCAAGGAAGATTCTGATTATGTATTTGAATACAAGAAAATTGCTGAAAAAATGGCAGATAAGGGAACCCGCCCGCGAATTATAGTTTTTGGCAACAAAACAGACAGTATACAGCAGAATATAAACCGCATTTTTTCTGGTGATGAGCAGAAATATGCAGAAAAAATCAATGTTTTTGGTACTCCGTGCAATATGAAAGAACAGCTTTCCTGTGGTTTCCGTAACGATAAGCTTTTTATTGTACTGCTTACCGAACGGATTTCTTCTCGCAGTCTGCTTTTGTATCTGGATGAAACAGGCTGGGCTCCTGAACCAAACCGTAAGGATGTTTCATTTATTCAGTCACAGTCCGATTTATCCAAAATGGCCGGAATGGGTCTTAATAAAGGCGGTACAATCTCCAAACCCGGCAAAATGGTCATGCACTACAAGGTGGTAAAGTAATTTTTGACAAAAAATGTCTATTGCTTTATAATTTTATGATATAGGAGTTTTTTATGAAAAAGATTTTTAGAACATTAATTGCTGCATCAGTTTTGATATGCGGATTTGCTTTTACAAGCTGCGGTTTTTTACTACAGAAAAAAGAAGGTGATGAAGACTTAACTTTGAAAGATTACCTCATTAACCAGAAGTTAAAGAATACAGAGAATAAATGGTTTAAATATGACGGTGAAGTTCCAGATATTCCTCTTGGTTTAACAGATGATTCAGAAAATGATGCTCAGACTGGAAAGCTGGAAAATGCACAATTATATTTGTATTATAACAGAGATAAAGGTCTTACAGTTGCAATTCAGGCTGAATCTGAACAGGTAATAGAGCTTTTTGGTGGAGCTGCTTCTACATCTATGAAGCTGGTAACCGGAAATGTTAATACTTATGAAAATTTTAGTGTTACAAGATGGATTACTCTTTCTGAGTTAGCTGCAATGTCACCAAGTGATGAACCACAGGTAGTATCAGAACCTGATAAATGTATTCTTATTGGTGGAGACGAATCTAATGATATTAAGATTCAGTGGAAGAAAGTTCTTGCTAATATCATTATTTCAAAGCTTTTAGGTGTATAACATCTGTTCGTGTTGAGTTTTAGAACGGTGGTTCTTTTCGAATCACCGTTTTTTTTATAACAAAAATTTAATTCGGTTAGAAGTTTATTTTTACATTTATAATTTTATGGTGTATAATTGTATTTATGTTAGAGATTCTAAACGACAGTGACTTTGAAAAATTCCGTAAACTCATTTACGATGAAAGTGGCATAACTTTTTCTGCTACAAACCGCTCCATTCTGGACAGCAGAATAAAAGAACTTCTTCGTCAAAAGAATATAGCCACTCCTACAGATTATTATGCTCTTGTTACAAGTAATTCCGAAGAAATGAAGGAAATGCTTGATTCAATCACCACAAACCTTACACGCTTTTTCAGAAATCAGCCTCATTTTGATGCTTTTGTGAATTATGTTATTCCAAATATCATAGAAAGAAAAAAGGCTTCTTCTGGAATGGACAGAACAATTAAGGTTTGGAGTGCAGGTTGTTCAACCGGAGAAGAGCCTCTTACAATCTCTATGATACTTAAAAGCATTCTTCCTATGGGCTTTAACTATCAGATTACAGCCTCTGACATTTCGCTTAAGTCGCTGCTCGTTGGTCAGAAAGGCTTTTATGCCGATAACAAAGTTGATGGAATCCCTGCCGATTATCTTGCCAAGTATTTTACAAAAGTAGAAGGCGGATATCAGGCAAATAAAGAGATTCTGGATCCAATCCATTTTGACTATCATAACCTTAAAAACGATTCTGGTATTCGAAATCTTGATGTAGTTTTCTGTCGAAACGTTCTTATTTACTTTGATGAAGCAGCACAGCTTGCTGTTGTAAACCGTTTCTACGATGCAATGGCAGCTAAATCTTATCTGTTCATTGGTCATTCAGAGTCTCTTTTTGGTATGAAAACACAGTTCGAGTTCCTAAAAACAGAATGGGCTTGTCTTTACACAAAAGGCTAGTGTAAAAGCCTGATACTTTTGGAGAATTGCTTGTATGGAAGATATTTCAGTAATGCTTTGTGATGATTCAGCGCTAATGAGAAACCTTATTGGCCGTATTGTTGACGATACAGTAGGCTTAAAGGTTATCGGTAAGGCTGAAAACGGACTTGACTTATTGGAAAAACTGAAAACTCTTTCTCCAGACGTAATCCTTCTTGATATTGAAATGCCTAAAATGACGGGCGTCCAGTTTCTTGAAAAACGCCGTGAACTTAGAATAGACATTCCTGTAATTGTACTTTCCAGCATTGCAACAGAAGGTGCCAGCGTTACCATGAAGTGTCTTGAGCTTGGTGCTTCCGACTTTATTACAAAACCGGGCGGCTCATCAATTTCCATAAATATTGCTGATGTTTCCGGTCAGATTATTGAGGCTATTTCTTCTTATGGTGGAGATTATGCAAAGAGAAAAGGCCGCCATATCTATGAACCTGACTTTTTTACTCACCAGATAAAGCTTAAGGAATCTAACCGCATTCTGCAGAAAAAAAGAGGTGAGGATTTAAGCAAAGTTCCACCGCTTTCAAAGAATGATATTGAAACTCTTGCTGCCTGGAAGCCGCTTGGCGTTAAAAAGCCTGTTACAATCACTCCTGCCCGCGAAGGTGGAAGAATCGAAATAATTGGTCTTGGTATTTCAACCGGTGGTCCAAATGCCTTGCGCGAAATGTTTAAAGACCTTGACCCGGACTTAAAGCAGCCGATTCTTGTTGTACAGCATATGCCGGCCGGTTTTACTACTGAGTTTGCAGAAAGCCTTAATCATATTTGTCCGATTCCTGTATCAGAAGCAAAAGATGGCGAAGTAATAATGAATCATCATGTTTACATTGCGCCAGGTAACTATCATATGTTTGTTGCTCACCGCCCGATTGGCAACATTATCAAGCTTTCTCAGGACGACCAGCGCAATGGTCACCGCCCATCTGTGGATGTGCTTTTTGAATCAATTGCAGAGCATTATGAAAACCGTGCACTTGGTGTAATTATGACCGGTATGGGGCGTGATGGAGCCGCTCAGCTGGCCGAAATGCGCAAAAAAGGTGCCTGGACATTAGGTCAGGACCAGGCTACAAGCATTGTTTACGGTATGCCTAAGGTTGCCTTTGAGATGGGCGCCGTACAAAAACAGGTTCCTCTGAGCAGAATGGCCCAGGAAGTAAATCAGCTCGCCAAAGAACATTTGTACCGCTAAGACCTGCATTCAATGTGTGCAGTTTTGCTATTCAAAACTATTTCTTTATATCATTAAGCTTTTTCTGGCATTCACTCATACCATTTTTATTTCCAAGCTCTTCGTACGTATCACGCAGGTTTATGAGTGCATCTTCATAATACGGATTTATATAAACTGCCTGTTCAAAAAAGTTAGCTGCTTCCTTGAAGTCTTTTTTTTGAAAATTGATTACACCCATAAGGTTCCAGAAGTGGGAGTTTGCAGTGTTTGTATCCAGACCAACCATACTGTAATGTTCTGCTTCTCCAAGGCGCTGCATTTGAATACAGCAGGTGGCCAATGCTTCAATTATTTCCTCATTTTCGCAATTCAGCTTAAAGGCCTTTAAAAATGCATCGTGAGAATCTTTAAGTTCGCCCATATCCTTGTAGGTAACGCCAAGATTGTACCACAAAAGGCTGTTATCCGAATCAATTATGATTGCTCTCTTAAAGCACGTAATTGCATCGTTGTAGTTGCCGTTATTTGCGAAAACTATTGCCTGATTGTTAAGCAGATCTGGTCTTTCTGTCATCTGTAACTCTCCGGAATCATAGAATCAAATAGGGCAGTGATTGATTTTGAAGCATTATTGTCTGTTTCGCCATAAAAACCGGTAAAATCTGTACAGCTTTTTTGTATAATCTGCTTTCCCTGTACAGCTGCTTCTTCAATACATCCACTTGTTTTCAAAAGTGATATACATTCTTCAACAGCAGGAGAATCAATTCCTTCTTTTTCTGCCTGTGCCATAAGTCTGGAAATTGCAGCTTTATCCTCTGGTTTTCTTTCAATATGGATGAGTACAGGAAGGCTTTTTTTACCTTCAACAATATCATCTCCGCGTTTTTTGCCTGGATTTCCAAACGTAAGGTTCTGAACATCATCAATAATCTGGAAGCCTATTCCAAGGTTAGAAGCAATATCTCCGGCTTTAATCTGCTTTTCCTCTGATTCACCGCCTGCCATAAAGCCAATCTGGGCTGCAAGAGAGGATAGAGTACCGGTTTTGTTTTTTACCATTGCCTTGTATTCATCCATTGTAGGGAATATGTCTTTGTTGCGGTGCCAGTAAATATCCATTGCCTGTCCAAGATGAAGTCTGCGGAGTTCACGGGAATAAAGATTGTAAAGCTCAAGCTGCTGTGTTTGTGAAAGATTCAGAGTATTTATGCAGGCTGCTGCTTCAAAATAAAGCCAGGATGCCGCATTCAGGGCTGTGTCGAGACCATAAGTAATGTGGGCAGCAGGTTTTCCACGTCTTGTATCTGCAGAATCTTCAATATCATCGTGAATAAGGCTTGCCGTGTGAACAAACTCAACTAGCGGTGTAAGCCCATAAGCCTGTTCCTGTGTAAAATGACCTTCATTTTTTTCAGAAGCAAGCTCGTAGCAGAGAATTAAAAACAGCGGTCTCCAGCGTTTGCCGCCAAGATTTATGAGCTTTTTGTTAGGTTCAATAAGATTTTGAATAAAAAATGGTTTTACAGCTTCGGGCAGCCTACCAAAAGAAGCCTGTTTCCATTCATCCGAAAAATCCATTTTGATTGCTGCATCGAGTGCCTTTTCTATTTTTTCCAACCTTTCCAAAAACTCTTTATTCATAGTAACGTTATTATAGGGGGAAAAAATATTTTTGCAAGCCTTAAGTGTTCATTAATTTTAACTTTTTTTTATGGGTTGATTACATTGTTTGAACTGATTGCATTGTTTGAACTGATTGCATTGTTTAAACAGATTGCCTTGTTTGGGCAGCCGGCCTTGCAGTCTCCGCAGCGTATGCAATCCATACTGTTCGGGGCTTTCCATACAGGAATATCCAGCTTGCAGATTTTCTGACACTCGCCGCACTGGCTGCATTTTGTTGTATCTATGGTGTAGCGGTAAAAGGAGATTTTATTAAAAATACCGTAAATTGCACCAAGCGGGCAGACATAACGGCAGAAGGGGCGGTATATGATAATGGAAGAAAGCACGGTGATAATGAGAATTACAAGTTTCCATTTGAAAAGAAAGCCGGCTGCACTACGCATTGCTTTATCTAAAAGAACTAGTGGAATGCCGCCTTCGAGGGTACCAACCGGGCAGATATATTTACAGAACCAGGGTTCTCCAAGTCCTGTGATATCGATTACAAACATTGGAAGAAGAATCACAAAAACACCAAGAAAAACAAATCTAAGCCAGCGCAAGCCTTTTTCTACTGGCAGGCGACGGAGC
>JAEETM010000118.1 GCA_016290335.1 Treponema sp.
TGCGGTGCCAGGTGCTGCTTCAAACTTGTCGCGGAGTTTGCCGTTTATCATTACTACAATCTGCTTTGTATCATCCTTTGCAAAATCTTCATTTGCTACAGGCCACTTTTCGTAAGCGATTGTATTTTTGTTGCCAAGTTTTTCCCAAAGCTCTTCGCCAAGATGAGGTGCATAAGGTGAAAGAACCTTTACAAAGTCGGCCCACATACTTCGAGGAAGCTCAGGCAACTTAGATACTTCGTTGATAAAAATCATCATCTGGCTGATTGCTGTGTTGAAGTTCAAGGTTGCAGTATCATCGGTTACCTTTTTGATTGTCTGGGCAAAGGTCTTGCGGGCAGAAATCAAAGCCTTATCTTCGAGTTTGCCGGAAATATCAATATCACTCATTGGTTTTTCACTTACAGCCCAAACCTTTTCAAGGAAGCGGTGAATACCAACAATTCCCTGTGTTGACCAAGGCTTGCTCATTGTAAGAGGCCCCATAAACATTTCATACATACGAACTGAATCTGCACCGTAAGCTTTTATTTCATCATCAGGATTAACAACGTTCTTCAAAGATTTACTCATCTTTGCAACAACCTGCTCAAGCTTTTCGCCTGTAGCTTTTTCGTACCAGGCACCGTCATCCTTCTGTTCAACTTCATCAATTGGAACAAGAGTTTTGTTCTTGCGCTGATATGCAAAAGATGTAATCATACCCTGGTTTATCAATCTCTGGAAAGGTTCCTTTGTGCTTACAACACCAATATCATAAAGAACCTTGTGCCAGAAGCGGGCATAAAGAAGGTGAAGAACTGCATGCTCAGCACCACCAATGTAAAGGTCAACCGGCATCCAGTATTTTTCTTTATCGCGGGCACAGAACTCGTTATCATTTTTAGGGTCAAGATAGCGCAGATAATACCAGCAGCTGCCGCCCCACTGAGGCATAGTATTTGTTTCGCGTTTTGCGTCTCCGCCACACTTAGGACACTTGCAGTTTACCCACGAATCAATTGCAGCAAGAGGGGATTCACCTGTACCTGTTGGCTGGTATGATTTTACCTCTGGCAGCTTGAGTGGAAGTTCATTTTCCGGTACAGGAACTGTTCCACACTTAGGGCAGTGTACCAGTGGAATTGGTTCACCCCAGTAGCGCTGACGTGAATAAATCCAGTCGCGGAGTTTATAGTTTATTGCTTTACGTCCGATTTTCTTTTCTTCAAGGAAATCGAGCATTTTATTTATAGCATCCTGCTTGTTCAAACCATCAAGGAAGTCGGAGTTTACGTGAATACCGTCTTCGGTCCAGGCCTGCTTTTGAACGTCAACTTCGCTCTTAAGGACTTCTATGATTGGAAGATTAAACTTCTTTGCAAACTCCCAGTCTCGGCTGTCGTGAGCAGGAACGGCCATAATGGCACCGGTTCCGTAAGAAATGAGTACGTAATCTGCAATCCAGATTGGAATGAGTTTTCCGTTTACAGGATTGATTGCATAGCTTCCGCTGAATACACCAGTCTTGTCCTTTGCAAGGTCTGTTCTTTCAAGGTCAGATTTTTTTGCAGCTTCTTCCTGATATTTAAGTACAGCTTCCTTCTGTTCTGCAGTTGTAATTTCAGGAATAATTTTATGCTCAGGACTAACTACCATGTAGGTTGCACCAAACAAGGTGTCGCAGCGGGTAGTGTAAACAACCAGCTTATTGTCTGTAGGCTTTCCGTCCTTGTCTGCAACTGTAAAGGTAACTTCTGCACCAGTTGATTTTCCAATCCAGTTGTGCTGCATTGTCTTTACACTTTCCGGCCAGTCAAGACCTTCAAGGTCAGAATCAAGGCGATCTGCATAATCTGTAATTTTCAAAATCCACTGGCGGATTGTTTTATGAGTTACTTCTGCACCACAGCGGTCGCATTTTCCATCCTTTACTTCCTCATTGGCAAGACCGGTCATACAGCTTGGACACCAGTTGATTGGAGTCTGAGCTTCGTAAGCGAGTCCTTTTTTGTAGAGCTGGAGGAAAATCCACTGGGTCCATTTGTAGTAGTCTGGTTCACAGGTAGAAATGCAGCGGTCCCAGTCATAAGAAAAACCGAGTGATTTAATCTGTTTTGTAAAATGCTCTATGTTTGCATTTGTAGTTGTCTTTGGATGTGTACCTGTTTTAATAGCATAGTTTTCTGCAGGAAGACCAAAGGCATCGTACCCCATTGGATGAAGAACATTGTAACCGTTCATTCTTAGGTAGCGGCAATAAATATCGGTTGCTGTATAACCTTCAGGATGACCTACGTGTAAGCCGGCTGCTGAAGGATAAGGGAACATATCAAGAACGTATCTTCTTTTGTCCTTTGGATATTTTTCATCCTCAGCTACTTTGAAGGTTTTGTTTTCTTCCCAATATTTCTGCCATTTAGGTTCAATTGATTCAAAAGGGTACTTAGACATAATTATTTCGCTCCGTATTTATTTGTTGTTATAATTTCTCTTTACTTTCTTTGTTGTTGTCATTTCAAGAGGTTTATCAAGAATAGTGATTTTTGAAATCTTCTGATAAGAAAGCAAAGTTTTGTTTACTTTTTCAATGATAGCTGTAACTTCCTGAAGAATCTTGTCCTGTGCAGCTTTATCATCGCGTTGAACACCAATTCTGCTAAGCATTGAGTCTGCAGGGTAAACAAGAGCTTCAATACCTTCAGATTTAGTTTCTGCATTTTCAAGATAGCCCTGAATTGTAATCTGTTCAAGGTCATCGTAAAGCTGGAAGGCGTTTTCAATTTCTTCCGGATAAACGTTCTTACCACCATCTGTAACAATCATATTCTTAGCACGTCCGGCAAGAATAACATAACCGTCTTTATCAATAGAACAAAGGTCACCAGTTTTGAACCAGCCATCTTCGGTAAATACCTTAGCAGTTTCTTCCGGCATATTGTAGTAGCCTTTCATTACCATAGGGCCCTTTACGCAAAGTTCACCAATTCCGTTTTCGTCAGCATCAATAACCTTAAACTCCACATCGCGCAGATTTTTACCAATACTTTCAATCTTGAATGCATAAACCGGGTTCAAGGCAACAATAGGAGAAGTTTCTGTAAGACCATAGCCCTGAACAAAGTCAATACCAAGCTGATTGTAAGCCTTGAATACACTTGGAGCAAGAGGTCCACCTCCACAAATTGCAATTCGCAGTGTATTGATGTTAGCTTTCTGTAAAACAGACTTAAAGAGAACCTTACCTGGGTTGCAGTTTGTAAGCTTTTTGATAAGGTAAGAAAGACCCATAAGGAACTTAATGATTCCGTAAACAAGGGCTCCTTTTTCTTTAATTCCCTTCATAATTCCAGCGAGAAGCTTGTTGAACAGAAGTGGAACACCAAGAAGCATTGTAATTTTTCCTTCGCGGAGTTCTTTCATCATGCGGCTGACAGCCATTGTTTTACCGAATACAATTTCTGCACCAACGCTTATTGCTTCAATGAATACAGCTGTCATTGTATAAGCGTGATGGATTGGAAGGAGTGCGTAGAAAACGTCTGTTGAATAAACGTTCATGTTTGTCTGTGCAAGATAGGTGTCGCTGACAAGGTTTTTGTGTGTAAGCATTACACCCTTTGGTACACCTGTTGTTCCGCTTGTAAACAGAATGGCGGCAATATCATCTTCCTTTGGATAAGTAATTTCTGGAGTTTCAGTTGTAGAAAGATTGTAAACGTATTTATCGCCATGTTCTGGTGCAAGAGAATAAACTTCATAGCTGTATTTTTTCTGAGTAAAGTATGCATATTTTTCTGTGTCAACAAAGAAGAACTTAGGCTGTGCGGTATTAAGAAGATTTTCTGTTTCTTCGTTGTGTAAACCGTAATCTATAGGGCAGATTGTTGCGCCTGCATAAAAAGCAGCAAGATAAACAACTGTCCATTCAGGTGAGTTTTTACCTGAAACAGCAACCTTGTCACCATATTTAACACCATTCGCAGCAAGCCAGTTAGCAAGGGTAACGATTTTTTCTTTTGCCTGTGTGTAGTTTAGAGTTCGGCGTGAACCGTTAGGTCCGTCGAAATCAGTAAAACAGTTGTTGTTAGGATAACGTTTAACTGTTAAGTCGAACATTTCCTTCATTGTAGGCCATGAGCCTGTAAAATCTTTTCCCCGATATTCTTCCAGCCAGGCAGTTGGATCTGTCTGCTTCATATTGATGGATGACATAGAAACTCCTTTAAATCTATTTTCTATATAAATTATCACAAAATAGATTTTTTATAAACACTTATAGAAGTTTTTTATGACATTTATTGAGATTTTGTTTATTAAAAATTTGTTGTATTTTTGGATTTTTGAGCAGGGAGTTACATATCAAGATCAGAAACAAGCAGGTAACTTCGGGTTACTCCGTCTTCATTTTCAAAGCTTTTGTATGTTCCCGTGATTGTAATTTCCTGTCCCTGTTCCGGGTAATCATCGGGGTAGGTGTGATTGCCGGCCCAGATAAAATCAATGCCTTCTTTACAGCAGGCTGTTGTATCCATTACGGTAAGGGTAAAAAAATCTACCTGATTATTTTCGTTCGGATACACTTCAAATGCACCTCTCACCTTAATGATTTTTTCTTCATATTCTTCGGGCATGATTAGCATGTTGAAAATCTGTGAATAAATCATCGTAACTGACATTTTAGTCATGTCGATGTCTGGAGTGAGAGATGTGCCGTTGATGTTTGTAGAAGACATTTTATCAATTTCTTGTTTTACATTATCTGGCTGTACGATGACGGCTTTTTTATTTTTGATTGATTTAGCTTTACCGCAGGAAACGAGTGTTACCATTATCAGAGAAAAACAAAAAAGTTGTATGCATTTTACATAATGCTTCATGTGCTTACCTTTTATTTCTGGAACTTTCCGATTATGTAGAAAGCAAGGAAAACTACAATGTCTGCTGCAACGATTGTACTGCCAACCGGTGTACTTGCAAGAATTGAAATTACAAGACCTGCTACAGCGCACAAGACTGAAATTATTGCAGAACAGATTGTAACGGATTTAAAGCTTTTGAATACTCGCATTGCAGAAAGAGCAGGGAAGATTACAAGAGCTGAAATGAGCAGGGAACCGACAAGGTTCATTGCAAGTACGATTATTACGGCAATGATTATGGCGATCACTAGATTGTATACCGGAACATGTGTGCCGATTGCCTGTGCAAAAGCTTCGTCAAAGGTTACTGCAAAGATTTTGTTATAAAAGATTATAAAGCAGATAATTACACAGATGGAAAGAACTGCACAAAGCCAAACTTCTCCTTTCCTGAGCGTCAGAATGGACGTTGAACCAAAGAGTGTGCTGCATACATCACCGGAAACATTTGCCGAGGTTGAAAAAACATTCATTAAAAGGTAACCGAGTGCAAGTGAACCGACAGAAATCATTGCTATTGCGGCATCTCCCTGGATTTTTGTGTTCTTACCTGTACGCAGCAGGAGGATTGCGCAGATTATTGTTACAGGAAGCACAATGTACATGTTGTTTGAGAAATGAAGAACGGCTGCAATTGCCATTGCTCCAAAGGCTACGTGTGAAAGACCATCTCCAATAAAGGAGAAACGTTTCAGAACAAGTGTAACGCCAAGCAGGGAAGAGCAGAGTGCAATCAGAACTCCAACAATAAAGGCATAGCGGACAAAAGGAAAGCTTAAATATTGAATAAGCATGGACATCTTAAGCCTCCTCATCCATTTTCCTGGCGGTGTATTCATCTTTTGTGCCAAAGAAAATGTTTTTTCCAATATGAAGGATATGGGTTGCGTATTTTTTTGCCGCTTCTATATCATGCGAAATCATTATAATTGTTATGCCGTCTTTATGAAGGTCTTCTATTAGGGCATACATTTCTTTTGTTACAATCGGGTCCAGTCCGGAAACCGGTTCGTCAAGAAGAAGCATTTTCTGTGTAGCGCATAAAGCCCTGGCTAAAAGAACACGCTGCTGCTGCCCACCTGAAAGCTCGCGATAACATTTTTTTCTGAGGCCTTCTATTCCCATTTTGCGGATATTTTCCTGAGCCAGTGCTTTTTCTGCACGGTTGTAAAATGGTCGTTTCCCGCAGCGTGACTGGCAGCCGGAAAGTACAATTTCGCTTACAGATGCCGGGAAATCGCGCTGAACTTCTGTCTGCTGTGGAAGGTAACCTATTTCATCAGGGAGAAGTCCGTCACCGGTTGTGATTTTACCGGAAAGAGGTTTTAAAAGACCGAGAATGGTTTTCATCAGTGTAGATTTACCCGAGCCGTTTTCTCCGACAATACACAGATAGGCACCTGTATTTACGGAGAAATTAAGGTTTTCTACAACCGTGTGTGAATTATATCCAAGAGAAAGGTTTTCGCATAAAAGTTGTGGCATATTTAATCCTTACCTCAGGAAGCCCTTGAGTTTGTCTTTTGCTGCATCTGTAGCTTTTTTAGTGGCATCATCGGCAGCTTTTTTTGCCGCATCAGTTGCCTTGTTCTTGGCATCATCTACAGCTTTATTCAGAAGATTTTCAGCTTCCTTCTTTTTAGCTTCGAGCTGCTTTGTATAGGTATTAACGTAATCAGCATAACCTGTAAGCTTTTTCTTTATATCTTCAAAGCTGTTTATTTCTCCTAAAGCTCCACCGGAAAGCTCGTTTATCTTTGCAATAATTTCTTTTTCTGCTTTTGCCTTGAAAATTGTGAGCTGGTTTAATAATTCCTTATTGAGGGATGCAATAAACTGCTTATCAATATCAGAATAAAGATTAAGATTCAAGCCACCTGAAACTGTGTAGCCAATTGTTGTACTAAGCTCAGTTTCTTTTATGCCTGCAAGAACATTGCGGTAAATGTCTGAAGCAAAAGCAGGTTCAAAAGGAACGGCTGTAATGTTCATGTTTGTAAAGGTTCCTGTTCCTGTGATGTCAAAGCCGTCATCCTCGTAGATTTTCATAACAAAATCAAGGTTGCTGTCTGTTTTAATTCCAGGAACTCCAGGTGCATCGCCGAACTTGCTTGTAGGGTAGTCAAGTGGAAGTCCGTCGCAGTTGTAGTTTGCAAGAATAAGCGGTTCTTTTGAGCTTTCGCGTGTATCTACGGTGAGTTTTGCAGAGTGAATTAAATCGGCAAAGCTGATCTGTACGTTTGCAGTTGCAGGTTTTCCTGTTCTGTCCATGTCGTTTGTGATGTTTAACGCATCGAAAGAAAAGTTTGCGCCTGAACCGGCAGCCTTTTTAATCCAGAACTTAGGAGCTTCATCGTTTTTGTAATTGATTGTGCGGCCTTCGTAGCGGTCTGTAAAGGTTGACTGTTTTTCTTTCTTAGGTTTCTTTTCTTTTTTAGGCTTATCTTTTGAGCTGTTTTTCAAATCAATAAGATAATCGGTGCCCTGTTTTGCATAAGGATAATATTTTCCCAAAACCTGGTAGGCAATGTTGTCGAAGGTTCCTGTAATGAACTTTTTGCCGTCTGAAATACGGAGAGAAGTGATTTTTGAGATTTCGGTGCTTACAAGGTTTGTGTCGTGCTGGATTGAGCTTTGAAGGCTCTGTGCAATATCCTTTGTTTTATTAAAATCAGTCTGAAGTGTTTTAGAAAGATTTTCTGTTTCAGTTTTAAGATTCTGAGCTTCGGTGTATGCCCTGTTTATTGTTTCAATTGCAGGCTGGATTTTTGCAGGATTTGTTTTAAGATCGTTTATGTTGATTTTTGATATTTCATCAACTGAGGTTTTAAGAACATTTACCTTTGCGCCAAGTTCTGCCGGCATAGCCTGATATTTGGCAACAAGTGCTTTTGCATCTGTTTCTGCCTGTTTTGCGGCTTCAGGTGTCTGGAGCTGTGCATAAATATTTTTTGTTATGTTTTCCGGGTTGTACTGGTCAAAAAGTCCTGTTATAGAATCCTTTAAAAGATTCATTGCAAGGTCTGATTTTGCAGTAAGGGTTTTCATAAAGGCAGAATCCTGTGTTTTTTTAGCGGCCTTCTGTGCCTTTTTAGCTTTTTTTCTTTCGATTTTTGCTTTCAGCTGTGCAGAAATATCTCCGGAAGTTTTACGGTCGGTATTTGTTTCTACACCATTTATTGAAAGTTCGTTTGCTACAAAGCGTGCTTTTAAAAGCTGGAGCATGTCAAAATCAAAAATGATTGAATCGATTTGAACAAGGTTTTTCATCGGCTCATTTTTGTTTGCGATTTCAAGACCGTGAAGCTTGAAGAAGGAATTGATAAAGCTGACGTTTACGCTGCTAATATCGCATTTTGCTTCGAAAATAGTTTCGCAGGTAGATTTAATTGCTTTTCTTGCAATTATGTTTTTTGTAAGCGAAAGAGTAGTTATTACGGCAGCAATAAATGCAACGGTTGCAATTAAAG
>JAEETM010000119.1 GCA_016290335.1 Treponema sp.
TTCTGCTCGAAAGCGAAGAAGATTATAAAAAAAAAGCAGAGCTGTTGTTTGAAGATTATTGTGTAAGAAACCCTGATACAGTTTTTCTGTATTCTTCAGATATCGGCATGAAAGCTAATGCTGCCTTCCTTAAGGCTCATTCAGACTTATCTTATACATTCAAAAACTGGCTTGATAAAAATCCTGAAATAAGAAAAGCTGTTGATAAGGGTGAGTTTGTAATTAAGAATATTTCGCCGTTATTCAATAAGGCAATTCTTTGTATTCTTTTCCCTCATGAAAATCCAATTACACAAAAATCAGATTTTGTTGCAGTTGCATTTTATGTAGATAATCTTGCAGAAATCTTGAGTACAGGTTCATATAATACATCATTCCTTATCAATAAAGATGGGGACATTCTTATTCACGCTGTAGAAGAAAAAATGCTTAAGGGAATGAATATTTCGTACCTGGAAGCTGTTAAGAAAAACAAGGAATCAAAATCAGATAAGAGCCAGTATCTTCTTCCGGATGAAAACGGAGAAAAATGGTTCTATGCGTTTAATAAGATTGTAGGCGACATGGCTGTTGTAACCTGTGTTTCTGAAGCCGATGTATTTGAAGCAATCAACAAAACAAGGTACAGAATCATTCTTATTTCCATTGCAGTTCTCTTCCTTTCTATTCTGATTATCAGATTCTTTAGTAAGAGCCTTACACGTCCAATTGCTACTCTTGTAGAAGCTACAAAACAAATTGGTGCCGGAAATTATGAGCTGGCCTTAAAACCAAAAACAAAGGATGAAATTGGTTTTCTTACTACAAACTTTATGGACATGACCGCCGGCCTTTCTGAACGTAACAGACTTATGAATACGTTTACAAGGTTTACCAACAAATATATTGCAGAAAAAGCTGCAAAGGGTGAACTTAAGCCGGGTGGAGAAAGAAAGGATGCAACAATCTTCTTTTCTGATATCCGTTCATTTACAGCACTTTCAGAAAAGCTTACTCCAGACGAGGTTGTAGAGTTCCTTAATGAATACTTTGCACGTATGTGTGAATGTGTTGATAAGACAAATGGTATTGTAGATAAGTTTATTGGTGATGCCGTAATGGCAGTTTGGGGTGCTCCTGAATCTGCAGGTTCTCAGGAAGCAGATGCCTGGAACGCAGTAAAGGCTGCACTTATGATGCGAATTGCCCTTTATCATCTTAATCAGAAGAGAATTGCAAGCGGCAAGAATCCTATTAAAATTGGCTGCGGTATAAATACTGGTCCTATAGTTGCCGGACAGATTGGTTCAGAAGGTCATATGAACTACACCGTAATTGGTGATACAGTAAACCTTGCAAGCCGAACCGAAGCCTTGAACAAGCCGTTTGCAACAGACATTCTTATAACAGAAAATACATATAAACTCATTAAAGATAAAATAATTGTAGAAGAAATGCCTGGCGTTCACGTAAAAGGTAAAACCGATGCAATTAAAATGTATGCGGTCGTAAATGCCGTTGGTGTAAGAGGTCCTGCTGATGTTCACGAAATGCGTGAGTTCCTTGGTTGGGATGAGCCAAATCTTAGTAAGGTAAGTACAGATGAAGAAGAAAAGAAATACAAGATTGACGGCTAAAGACGTAATAGTAACTCTGCTCTGTCTTGCAGGAGTAGGTGCAGCTGTCTTCCTTTTTTACAAAGATATAAACATGACTCTTTCGAATGAAAACTCGGAGCCTATTGGTGAAATCCATTTTAAGGAAAATACTGTTCAGCGAAGACTTCAGGGAAGAAATCTTTGGGAACGCCTTAAGGTTTCAAGCCCGATTTATGATGGTGACCGAATCAGAACCGGAGATTTGTCGGAAGCAACTGCCAAGTTTAAAAGCGGTAATGAAATTGAAATCCACGAAAATACTTTAATTCAAATAGATTTTAAAAAAGATAATACCCTTCATTTTATGAACGGTTCCATTTCTGTTGTTTCTTCTGATGATACAGAAGGTTTTTCAATCAAAACCGGAGATAAGGTTGTTAATCTTGCAGAAAATACAACTGCTGTTTTGACGGTGCCGGATAAGAGGGAAGCATATCAGAATAAAAATAATAAGATTGTTCAGGAAGCAACAGTTGCAGTAACTTCGGGTGAAGCAAAGATTTATACAGCACCGGTAGAAGAAAGTGGAATCAGAAAAGCTGCAAAGAATGTGGCACGTACTGTTACCGGAATAGAAGCTCCTGCACCACAGATTGAGCAGGTTATTCGTGCGGGTGATTATGCCACATTCGAAGCAGAAGTTTTACCAGAACCAGAAGAAAAAAACGATTCTGCAGCTTCAACTCCTGCTTCCAAAATTGTTCAGAAGGTTCGACAAAATGTACGAAACCTTGTTACCCCAGATAAAGCAGAACCAACTGATTCAGGTAATGGTAATCAGAACAACAACATAACAGTCATAAAAACTCAAGATGATGAAATAACGCAGGAAGAACTGCTTGAAATTGCAAAAGAGAATACAAAGAAAAAGCAGGGTAATCAGTTTAAGGTTTTAATGCCTTCTGACTATTATGCAATAACACAGAATCAGAAGATTAAAGAGCCGGTTCCATTTTTCTGGACGAATTATGATAATATTAAGCTTGTAGTTTCATTCAATTCATCATTTAATGAAATTATCGATACAGAGTTTTTGTCTTCTTCAACAAGGAAGGGATCTGTTATTTTTGATTTTGCCCGTCCTGGTGATGTAATTTACTGGTGTGCTTTACCTGAAAAAGAAGATTTTACTGCTGCAAAAAAATACCCTTCTGGAAAAATCTATGTAAAAAATCCTGCGGGTGATGATAATACAGAACGTATTGCGAGCAGGAATAAAACTATTGCAGAGCTTCCTTCATCTGTTTCTGTTGTTCCAGATTTGCCTATAGTAACTAATGAAACTGCAGTTGCAACTATAGAATCTAATGAAGCAATTCTTGCAGCAAGAAGAGCCGAACAGGAAAGACTGGAACGCGAAAGAAAAGCCGAAGAAGCCCGAATAGCGGCAGAAAAAGCAGAAAAGCTGCGAATTGCAGAAGAAAAACGAAAGGCCGAAGAGAAGCGTAAAGCAGAAGAGAAACGTAAGGCAGAGGAAAAGCGCAAAGCCGAGGAAAAACGTAAAGCAGAAGAAAAACGAAAGGCCGAAGAAAAACGCAAAGCTGAAGAAGCAAGAAAGGCTGAAGAAAAACGTAAAGCCGAAGAGAAGAGAATTGCTGAAGAAAAAAGAATTGCGGAAGAAAGACGAATCGCGGAAGAGAAACGCATAGCCGAAGAAAAACGTATTGCAGAAGAGAAGCGCATAGCTGAAGAGAAAAGAATTGCTGAAGAAAAGCGGCTTGCAGAAGAAAGACGTATTGAAGAAGAAAGGCGAAAGGCAGAAGAGGCAAGACTTGAAGAAGAAAGAAAAGCAGAGCTTGCCCGCAAAGAAGCTGAAGAAGCAGAAAAGAAACGTCAGGAAGAAGATGAACGTCTTGCAGCATTAAAGCGTGAAGAAGAAGAAAAGCTTAATGAAGAAAGAAAGATTCAGGAACTTCTTGAACAGATGCAGTATTACGAAGAGAAAAAGGTTGCTATTGAAAATCTTGTTGTAGATGAAGTTAAGCGTGTAAACAGAGAGATTAAGCTTGAAGAAGAAAGAGAAGCAGCCAGAATTGCAGAAGAAGCAAGAATTGAAGAAGAAAAGAGATTAAACATTCTTTATGAAATGGCTAAGAAGGCCGAGCAGGAACGTTTTGAAAAAGAAATGGCCCGACGTGAAGGTGAAAAACTTGAAGAAGAATTGAAGATTGAAAGTGCAGTAAGAGAATATGAAGAGGCACGCCTTAAAGCAGAGGCAGAAGCCGAAGCAAAACGAATTGCTGAACACCAGAGGCTTGTAGAAGAAGCCAGAAAGCTTGAAGCAGAACGAAAAGCACAGGAAGCTAAAAAGGCAGAAGAGAAAAAGCGTAAGGAAGAAGAGGCCGCAAAGAAAAAAGAAGAAGCTGCAAAGAAGAAGGAAGAGGCTGCTAAAAAATCAGAGGCAGCCAAGAAGGCCGCAGATGCAAAGAAAAAGGCTGAAGAAAAGCAGGCTGTAATTGCCGAAGAAAAAGCTAAGGCCGAAGCAGAAGCTGCAAAGAAAGCTGAAGAAGAAAGACAGGCAGCACTTCCAAAGATTACCAAGCTCCAGCCACAGCTTGTTTCTCCAAAGAATGAATACACATTCAGCGAAGATTTCTTCTCTGAAGAAGATAAACCAAAGATTACGTTCACCTGGAAGCCTGTTGATACGGCAATGGCATACAGATTTGTACTCAAAAACTCAGAAGGCAAGAACCTGGTTGTAGCTACGGTTAAGAGTAATAAATATGTTTTGTCTGATAAGATTTCTGTGCTTTCTGAAAGCGGAACTTATGAATGGTCTGTAACGGCAATGACTAAGATTGACAAGAAAACTTATTCAAGCCTTACAGGAAGCAGGAAGTTCTCTATAAAGCTTGAAGAAGTTGGCAAAACCAAAGTAGATATATCTAATTTGATTACTACGAAGTAGGGCGCTGCTGGGTTCCAATCTGGATTTTTTTTGCAGTTTCTTCATTAACGAGAAGCTTAACCAGTTCCATAGCGAATTGCTCGGAAGCTCCCGGGCCACGGGAAGTTACAAGGTTGCCATCGGTGATGAAAACTTTGTTGGAGTAGCCGGTGAGATAGGCTGGGTTTGCACAGCTTTCCATGTCAGGGTAGCAGGTCCACTTTTTGTCTTTTAAGATGTTAGTTTTTCCAAACACAACGGCTGGGGAGGCGCAGATTGCGGCTGTAAGTTTTCCGGCAGTATAGCAGGCTTCAAGATGTTCAAGAAGCTTTGTGCAGGCTGCAAGATTGTCTGCTCCGGTTGAACCGCCTGGAAGAACAACACAGTCTGGAAGAGTTTTCCCATATTCTGCAAGATATTCATCAAGAGTAAGGTCCATAATCATAGGAACCTTGTGGGAGCTTGTAACAACATATTTGTCTTTTGTTGTTGGAGACGGTACGGCAACAGTAATTACGTTTACTCCGGCACGTCTAAGATAATCTACAGGCGAGAGAGCTTCAATCTCTTCAAATCCATCGGCAAAAAATACAGCAGCAGTTTTCATTTTTTTTACCTCCTGTGTTCTATTTAGCTAAGCAGGCATCTAATTCAGCTTCGATTGCTTTGCGGTCAAGGTGACGGCCGATTACAACAAGCTTAATCATTCTGTCGCCAACCTTTTCGTCCCAATCCTTTTTCATTTCAGGGTACTGCTTTAATACCTTTTCCTGTTCCTTTTTAGGGCATGATGCGAGCCACTGTCCTGAATAGCCAGCCTGAATCTGGCGGCCGCTTGTTTCAAGAACAACAGCCATATCATCTTCATCACTGAACCATACAACACCCTTTGAACGGATAATATTTCGTGGCCATCGTGAAGCAAAGGAATCAAGCTTTACGCGGTCAAAAGGCTTTCTTCTGTAATAAACAAATGAACCGATTCCGTATTCGTCTTCAGCTTCGCCTTCGTGCTTGTGCTCGTGGTGATGATGTTCGTGTCCGCCGTGATGCTCGTGTTCATCGTGGTCGTCATCATCATCGTCATCATGGTCGTGGTGGTGATGATGTTCATGCTCATCGTGATCATCGTCGTCATCATCTTCTTCGGCATCGTGTTCTTCGAGTTCCTTTACCCAGCCTGCAGAAGAATAAACAGTTTCAAAATCAAACTTGTCTGTACCGATAATTTCTTCAACAGGAACTTCGCAGCGAACAGTTTCAATAACCTTTACACTTGGCTGAATCTTGTTGATTACGGCAAGAACCATCTTCATCTGGTCATCTGTAACAAGGTCGCGTTTGTTTATAATAAGTGTTGAACAGAACTCAATCTGCTGAATAAGGAGAGATTCAATATCTTCTTCATCAATATCCTTTTTAAGAAGAGCCTTTCCTTCATCAAACTCTTCTACAAGTCGGCTTGCATCAACAACGCCAACAACGTTATCAAGCTTACCGATTTCGATTGTTTCAATTGCCTGAGCGATTGGCATTGGTTCGCAAACGCCGGAAGCTTCAATCATAATATAGTCAAACTTACCGGTTTTCATCAATTCTTCTATCTGATTAACCATGTCAGACTTGAGCGTACAGCAGATACAGCCGTTTGTAAGCGGAACGATGCTGCTTGAATCTTCAATTTTTGCTTCCTGCGAAATAAGTCTTTCATCAACGTTTACTTCGCCAATATCATTTACAATTACAGCTACCTTGTAGCCCTTCTGATTTGTAAGAACTCTGTTAAGAAGTGTTGTTTTTCCTGCTCCAAGATAACCGCAGAGCAGAGTGATAGGAATCTTTTTAGCCATATATGTCTCCAAATATAATTAATACGATTTATTACTATAAAATATAATGAAAAAAAGCAAAAATGGATAGATAAAAAAGTGGAGTAATAAAGATTATGGTGTATACTTAATCTAATGAGAAATAAAATTGAGCTTATAAAGCGTTATTCATTGTTTTTTGTTGGAGTTATTGCAAACGCGGTTGGATTGGCACTGATTACGTCGGGGATGCTGGGAACGGGTCCTACGGCTTGTATTCCATATATTCTTTCCAAAAAGTTTCCTCTTTCGCTTGGTGTGTTCAACTTTTTCTTTTATATGCTGCTCCTGCTTTGTCAGATTGTTATGCTGCGGAAGGATTTTAAAAAATATCAGCTTTTACAGCTTCCGGCGGCACTGCTTTTTTCTGTCTGTCTTGATGGAATGATGTATCTTCTGAGCTTTATAAGCCCTGACCGCTACTATATTGCGATTATTGTAACGGTAGTTGGCTGTGTGATTCGTGCTTTTGGAATTACGTGCCAGCTTATTGCAGATGTTGTTATGCTTCCGGCCGAAGCTTTTGTTAAGGCTGTTTCGAATGTAAGTAAAAAAGATTTCAGTATCTGTAAGCTTGTTTCTGATGCCGTTATGGTTGTAATTACTGCAGGGCTTTCCTTCTGGTGGTTCGGGAAAATTATGGGTGTTCGTGAAGGAACTCTTATAACTGTTCTTCTTGTCGGTCCAATATCGCACTTCTTTACGAAAAATCTCAGCTATACAAATCACTATCTTGAAAACGAAGGCGAGTTCATTTACGAAACTAAGTTTAAGCTTGTTGAAGGAAAAAGGCTTGTAATCACTATTACTTCGGAAGCAGGAAGCGGTGGACGATTTATTGCTCGCATTTTGGGAAGTATTCTTAATATTCCGGTTTATGATAAGGAACTGATTGATATGGTTGCAGAAGAGGGTAATTTTTCCAAGGCTTTTGTCCGCCGCCACAACGAAAAGCTTTACAGAAATGCACTTCACGCTTTTTTTATGGAAAATTATTCTTTCTCAGACTGGTTTGCAGAAAATATTTCGGATGATTCTGATGATTCAAACAGAAACTACGAGCGTTACCGGGAGCTTTTTGAAGCGCAGTGCAAGGTTATTACAGATATTGCCCAGAAGCATGATTGTATTATTGTAGGTCACTGTTCAAATTATGTGCTTAAGGATTTTGGGGGCGTAATCAATATCTTTATAACCGCAGATATGGAACACAGAATACAGTACATTGCAGAAAAATATCTGCTTGAACGCGATAAGGCAAAGTCTCGAATTGAAAAGCAGGATGCAGATACTTATGAATACTATAAACATTTTATCGGACGGGACTGGAAGGATCCTAACGGCTACCACATCACTATAAACTCAACGCAGTTTGGTTACGAAGGCACTGCCGAAATTATAGACCACATAGTCCGCCATAATTACATAGCAGTTCCAAAGGTAAAGGTGCGGGAACTGCGCAAAAAGTATAATCTGAAATAAAAAATACGAAAAAAAGAGCTTTTTTTTTGAAAATTAATCATTTTTATTTGTATTACCTATTGACAAAGTAGGTAATTAAATATATTCTCTAAACATAACCTACTTAGTTGATAGGAAATAAAAACAGATATACAAGGAGAATTATTATGAGTGAAATTAAACAGAGTGCATTGGAACTGATTGGTAAAACACCACTTTTACAGTTGAACGGATATTCTAAAACAGCAGGAATTAAAAATGCTACAATACTTGCAAAGCTTGTGCACCTTAATCCGGCAGGAAGCGTAAAAGACCGAATTGCTCTTGCAATGATTGAAGATGCAGAAGCTAAGGGAATCTTAAAGCCAGGTGCTACAATCATTGAGCCAACTTCCGGAAACACTGGTATTGGTATTGCTTCGGTTGCAGCTGCAAAGGGTTACAAGGCTGTTCTTACTTTGCCAGAGACCATGAGTGT
>JAEETM010000120.1 GCA_016290335.1 Treponema sp.
CAATTGATGAACTGGCTGGCGGAGGGGCTTCAGGAATAATTAACTATAAAGATCCGGAAATCAATTTGCAGCTTCCTGTTGACGATTCAGAAATAATCATTTCGGATTACGATAAAAATGCAGGGATGGAAATGGGAAAATGAAAATCTTTGGTCACAAAAAGAAACAGGAACCCTCTGTGCGGTTTGATCCAGAAACTCAATATGCAGTAATTCGCAGTTCAATTTGCACCGGGGAGAAGGTTGCCGGGTTCAAAAATAAGGCAGACGGTCACTTTACAGAAATTATGCTTATTCGAACGTCTGCCGATGAAAAAATGTTTAAGGAAACTTACGGGGTGGAGACTTTGAAGGTTGAGTATTGATTGGGCCACATATTTGTCCGGTAGGCAAGATAATTCTCAGGGATCGGAAGCTACAGGACTCGCCCTCCGGGCCGGCTTCGCCACGGTCGCACGCCAGCTACGACCGTGCCTGCAAGGAGATATAATCTACCGCCAGTTTTCAGGACTGGTGCCTTTCCGCCTTCGCAGCATAGCTGCTCGGAGACTCGCTCAAAATGCTCCACTGGAGCATTTTGTCGGCTTACAGCCGTCGCTCCCTACCAATTAGGCTAAACTTCCATGATACGGAGCCGGATGGATTCGAACCATCGGAGTCTCTAATAAAACTCGCCGGTTTAGCAAACCGGTACCTTAAACCACTCGGACACAACTCCAAATTATAGTCTGCACCAGAATCGAACTGGTATTTTCTGATAGAAAGTCAGATGTGCTGACCATTGCACCAGCAGACCAAATATAGGGAGATACCTGAGATTCGAACTCAGAATGCCTGCTCCACGGGCAGGAGTGTTACCTTTACACCAGTAACTCCATAAAAGAGAACCTGATGGGAATCGAACCCACGATCACGGTTTTGCAGACCGCTGCCTTAACCAACTTGGCTACAGATTCTATCATGCGCATTAGGATTCGAACCTAAGACCTTCGGTTTTGGAGACCGATGCTCTACCAGCTGAGCTATACGCATATTAATTTCATGCGCTAAGTATTTCCACGCCCTCCGAATTATCAATCTCAACAGATACCATACGGGTAACGACAATATCATCCATTGTCACGCCAAGTACCTGTGCAAGCACAACTAGGTTATCGAGCGTAGGCATGTTTTTCGCCGCAAACCAGTTGTAGATAGTCTGCACATATGGAAAGTCGAGAAGAATTTGCAGCTGACGAGGCGTAATACCCCGCTGCTTCATAAGTGTTTTGATTTTTGCACCTGTTGCCGTCAAATCCAGCACAGGCTTAAGATATGTTGTTTTCACGTTGATAACTCCTTTTACGCCGGAGCTTCAACGCCTTGGAAGGATAATCTTGCGCAGAAGATTTACGCCAAAACTCCGCTTACAAAAATTGACTTACAGTTCGACGAACTGTTTTCGCACCAGCTGTCATGATTCTCACACCACGAATGTTCAGAGAAATGCAATTCTGAACTGGAATGATTTCTACTATGTTCGAGACAATGAAGATGGAAATTATAACTGTTCATAATGTTCATCTCTGAACCCCCTGTAAGTGTAAGCCGGCTCAAGCCAACTTTTGCGTCGTTCCAACGCTTTATGGTTTTACTATAGCATTAAAAAAACATCGTGTCATTAAAGATGCTCTTTAATTTAAATCATTCTTCCGTCAGGACTCGAACCTAAACTCTGAGCACCAAAAGCTCATGTGCTTCCGCCTTCGCAGCATAGCTGCTCGGAGAATCGCTCAAAACCTGTCTCACAGGTTTTGCCCCTTCGGGTCGCTCCCTACCAATTACACTACAGAAGATTCTGCAAGGCAAGATTTGAACCTGCGCCCCCATGACCCCAAATCACGTATGCTTCCAGCTGCACCACTTGCAGATATGAATGGGTAGATGCGGATTCGAACCGCAGACCTTCCGGATATGAGCCGAATGCTCTAACCAGCTAAGCTATCTACCCGTGAAAGATCGCGGAAGGGCAGACTCGAACTGCCTAAGCTGGATTTTCGGTCCAGTGCTTTACCTGTTAGGCTACTTCCACAGAAAAGCAGGTTACGGGATTCGAACCCGTGCTCTTCGGTTTGGAGGACCGACGCGATAAACCATCTACGCTAAACCTGCAAAATAGTTCTCCCAGTAAGATTCGAACTTACACAACCCAGATCCAGAGTCTGGTGCACTACCAGTTATGCTACAGGAGAATGTTTTATTTTACGGATTGAATACCCACTAACGGGAAAAAGATTTAAGCGCTGTTTTTCCCTTCAAAATCTCTAAAAGTAGTCTGGCACATAAAGCCAAACCCGTTAAACATTCCCTGTATCTGTCCCTGAGGCATAAAGCCCTGCAATGGGAATCCGAGTGGGAGCTGAGGCAGTTGTAATGCTTGCAATTCAAATGTATTGGAAACTGCTTTCATCTCAGTTCCTCCTTGTTAAGTTTAGGGTGCCCAACGAGCACTACTTCTAAAGTTTTCCGAAAAAGAAACGCTTTGTTAGAAGTGATAGTTTGAATATAACACCATCTGTGCAACACTGCAATCAAGTTGTACTTTAATTTTTGGATTTTATGAAAAGCTTATTCTGCTTCATAAATCAATTCATTTACTACATCCAAGTCAAAAATCTGATTTTCGATACAGAAGCGATAAATAACATCTGTGGTGTCAGTAGGGGAGAAAGCAAATCCAGCTCTTGCCAGTAAATCTTCTGCTTCTGACATATTCAGGTGTAGGGAAATAAGCAATGGAAGAATTGTTTGTTTTTGCGGATGATAGGATGAATCAGAACGAATCTTTGAAAAGAGTCGCCTGTCGATATTTGCTGATTTGTAGATCTGGATTTCTGAGAAACCTTTGTTCCAGATAATGTGCATCAAACGTTCCTGAAAGGTTTCCTGAGATTCCTTCAGATTTTGTTTGAGAAGTGGGAATTGTTCAATTAATTTGTTTTGATAAAATGAAATGCAATTTGTGAATACCTGATCTCCTTATGAAAAAGAATATAACAAAACTTGAATTTTAAATCTATGGCGGGAGGAGGACTCGAACCTCCGACCTCGAGCTTATGGGGCTCGCGAACTGCCAGCTGTTCCATCCCGCTGTGTGATGTCTGAAATATATCATATTGCAAAATGTAAGTGGTCGCCACGGTGGGGACATTTTCAAAGCAATTCATATAAATAATTAAAATCTCCCTAAAACCTTTAATTTACTGCATCTATATTTCATTTCGGAAAGCATCTGATTATATGACGGAGTACCGAACTCACCTTCTGCTTCAATGTAAAAATAATAAGTCCAGGCCAGCCCCTTGAGCGGGCGACTGTGAATTACGCTCATGTTGTAACCGAACTCTCCAAGTTTATTCAAAACTTTAACCAGAGCTCCTGCCTCGTTTTTTACTGCAAACATCAGTATAAAAGTGTTGCCATCAGAACCAGTGTATACCTTTGCTCCTTCTTCACGAGAAAGAATTGCAAAGCGGGTAGAGTTGTCCTGATATCCGTTTACACCACGTTCAAGAACTTCAAGTCCATACAAGGCTGCAGTCTCTTCACTGGCAATTGCTGCCACACTAACATCCCCAAGCTCCGCAACCATTTTTGCTGCTCGTGCTGTATTCACTGCTTCTTCAGTTGCATAACCGTGAGCTGTAATAAAATCAGAGCTTTGTTCAAGTGCCTGAGGATGACTCACAACCTTGCGGACACTTTCCACACTTGCTCCCTTTACGCCAAGCAGATTCTGCATAACATTCAATGTATATACGCCGTTTACAAAAAGGCCGCCCTGGAACATCAGATCAGTTACCTGGCCAACCTCACCGGCATAAGAATTCTCAATCGGAAGAACTGCATAAGCACATTCTCCTTTTTCAACGGCCTCATAAGCCGAGCGGAAATCTCCATAGGAAATCAGTTCTTCGGCTGGAAAGATTCGTTTTGCCGCAATGTGAGCGAATGCTCCTTCAATACCACTGTATGCAATCTTCAATTAATACCTCCTGAGTAAGGCCGCCGGTAGGCGACCGGTCATTTTCGTTCACCGCAAAAAAAAGCGGCTCTACCGAAAAGATAGAACCGCTTCTTGTATCAGCTGTATTTTCTACATTCTATGCTTTTCGTACGACGCATCTCTTACCAAAAAAGAAAAAGGCAAAAAATGAGAAAAACGCAAATGTAAAAAAAGTAATTCCAAAAATCATTAAGAGCATAATAACGAATTCTATTTATAGAATCAAGTGTTTTTATGAATAGAAACAAAGATTTTACCAGATAACAAAATATTACAACTTCATCTCTTCCCATTGAACTTTTTTTCCTTTAAACTTTTTTGAGAGAAAAAGATTATGAACATACACTGTTTAAAGGTTGCCCTCAGAACTACGATTCCGGTTTTTCTGGGATATATTTCCTGTGGAATTGCGTTTGGGTTGATTACGATTAATGCGGGGTATCCGTGGTGGCTTGCTCCTGCGATGGGGATTTTGATGTTTGCGGGGGCAGGACAGTTTTTTGCAATTCCTCTTTTTGCAGCCGGCACACCCATCCCTTTGATTCTTGCGGCTGAGCTGCTTTTAAACATTCGCCATATTGTTTACGGGCTTCCGTTGATTAATCAGTTTAAGGAATGCCGACGTTCTAAGCCTTATCTGATTTATGCACTTACAGACGAAACTTTTTCTATTTTGACTACAACAAATGTGCCGCCGGGAGTAAAGCCGGAAGAATATTTTTTTACCGTTTCCATTCTGGATCAGGCCTACTGGGTTGGAGGTAGTCTGATTGGAGCGGTTGCAGGTGCGATGATTCACTTTGATTTTACAGGTGTTGATTTTGCACTTACAGCATTGTTTGCAGTTTTGAGTATTGATCAGATTCAAAAGTTTGTGCGGGAAAGGAAGGATAGAGTGACAGCTGGTGACACTCAAACTATGGTGGGGGAGGATGAAAATGCCGGTATCTAAAGCTTTATTTGTATCTTTCTTAATCGGACTCATTATTTTTTGTGAGCGGCTTTTTCCGTTTGCAGTTTTTTCAAAACGTAAACCCGGAAAGTTAATTCACATTTTTGAACGCTATATTCCTCCAGTTGTGATGATTGGTCTTCTGATTTACAGCCTGCGTGATGTTCGTTTTACAACCCTTACACAATGGGTTCCGCAAATTACTGCAATCGTATTTACAATCATAACTTATTTATGGAAGAAAAACTCTCTCTTAAGCATTTTTGGCGGCACGATTATTTATATGATTTTAATACGGGTAATGGTGATATAAAGAATTATTGCCCCTGTGACGACTTGTTCTTTTTCTCTCAACTGTTTTTCAAAATCTCCCTGGCTGCATCAGCAACACGATTTTTCAGCTCCGGTGGATTTAAGACCTTAGCACCACCTGTAAACGACATTACCCATGCGGCAACCTGTCCAAGCTGATTTGTTTCAAAGGAAAGATAAACGGAACCATCTTTATTTTCTTTGAGAGTCTGTCCGTCATGCCAGGTTCTTTCCATTACATAAGTTTTCAAACCCTTTACAAACTCAATTTCAACCTTAAACCTTTCGCCGCTGTTTCCCCAGGCTCCCATTTGAACATCAATGTGATTTTCCAATTTAAAGTCTTTCGGAATTGTAAACTTTTTTTCGGTTACCTTACAATTTCTAATTCTTGGCATTGCATAAAGACGGACAGCTTCTGCATGATAAGAATAACCAAGAACATACCAGCTGCCTTTCTGGCAAATCATGTGATAAGGATCAAACATTCTTTGTTCATATTCAGTATTTTGTGCGGTCTTGTATTCCATTTGTAAAGTACAATGAAGCTTAGTTGCTTTTAATGTATTCTCAAAAACACCTTCCGCAAGTTTTGTAATCGGGTCAGAAATAAAATGAACCTCGTTGTTAATCAAAGCTGAATCAACCGTGATGCTGTCCGGCAGCATTTTTACAAGCTTCATCATCAGGTCTCGGTAAGTTTTTTCAAGCGGAGTATTTTTATACTGTTCAAGCAATGGAAGTATAGTGGAGAGGGTGAGCAGTTCGCCTTCGTTCAGCATTACGCGCTGCAGATAAAATGTGGGGTCAGTATAATAGTATCCGTTTTTCTGGAAGTCATATTCAATCGGAGCATCGTAATCATTTTTCAAAATCTCAATATATCGTCCAATCGTACTGCGGCTCAAGTTCCATCCATATTTTTTATTCAGCTTGTTAACATTCGGATATTCACCATTGATGATAGACTGGTCAATCTTCATGATATAAGAAAGGATGTGAGTTGCATTTCGCTGCGGAACCTTTCCTTCAGATGTATCCTTTGCCATTTTCAACGCCTCCATGATTCCAACACTATATGTCATTCCTAACTTGATTCGGAATCATAAAAAATTATATCACATTTTTTTTACCCTGTCGCATTATTTGCTACACCCCTTGATTTATAATTGAGTTGATGATAAGGAGGAAAAAGATGAACGCACAGATTTTAATTAAGACAGCCAATGACTGGTTTGAGTTTACAAAGAGCAAGACAGGACAGCTCGATTTTGTTGGAAAATGGGATAAGAATAACAAACCAGATGTTACCGGCGCACAGAAGCTTTCTTCAAGCACTTATTTTACGCCGAGTTATTATGTTTATGTAGCTTCTGCCCTTAACTGTAATCCTGTAATTTATGTTGCTCCAGATGTTGATGTTTCGGATAAAGAGATTTTTGATTACCTTGTACACATTGGTCCGCTTCTTGCTGCAGTAGAAGCTAAAGATTCTCTGCTCGCCGGTGAGCTTTATATCCGCCGCTCTGAAGTTTTTGAAAAGTTTTCTCAGCTTACACAGTATATTCTTGAACCGCTTTGCGTTGAGATTCTTTTTTCAATGTGTTACGGACGGATGCAGCAGTTAGACCCGGAAGATCTGGAAGCTGTTTACGAAAGCGCAGTTGAAAAGCTTGATTACGATTCATCACGCGAAAGCATCGACCAGGCTTTAATCCGCTACTTCAGAAAGAACTCTGCAAAAATTACTCTCCCGTTAGTTGGAACAAACTTTTACAACTGGGAGCATGATTCCGTTCCTTATGCCCTTGGTAAACTTTGTAACAACATCAAGCCCGAAGCACTTTCAGCCGATGCAGAAAAAATCCGCCAGGCAAAACACGAGTTTTACGAAAATCTCGAAACCGTTGTTCAGGCAGAGCCATACAATCAGTACGACAAGAACTCAATTCTTGTATGCATCGAAAACCCTGCTGCCAAAATCTCCGGAAACCCGGGTTTGGAAAAAGCCGGCCACCTCAGGGCACTTGCTGCAAAAATCATCCGCGAAGCTAAGCCTAAGAAGATGAACTACGGTGGAAAGCTTGCGAGTTTGAGTGAAGGGAAGATTGTAGTGGAAATGGAGGTGTAAGATAGGTAAAACAGAAAATCTATAACACTTTTTATTCTATGGTATTGCTTAAAGTACTGCTTGAATGAAAGATACTTTACTTAATGTTATACTATTTTCATAGAATAGTTTTCTTGCTTTTTTCAAAAGCAAGTGGTGGGGCTAAATTAATTTTTTACGGAGGTGCACTATGCACAACTACCACAAAATTGTTAGTCCATGGAAGCGGACTGACCCAAAGTCCAAGACTGTTAATGCGGAAGTATTTTCAGATGAGTACATTGAATTATTGAAAGATATTCAGTGGATTGGAACAGAGAAAATCGATGGTGAAAACTTAAACTTTTACTACGATGGAAATCATGTTTCTTACTGCGGGCATACAGAACGGTCCGATTTTACAGGTGAAAAGAAAGCATGGTTGGATGCTCTCATTACACCTGAGTTTGAGTCCACCTTTGAGCAGGTTTTTGGAGAAAAAGAAGCCATGATTCATGGGGAACTCTTAGGGCCAAAGATTCAGAGTAATCTTTATGATTTATCTGATTTTAAATTCTTTGTATTTGATATCTACAACAAAACAGACAATGTTTTCTGGAGACAGGAAGTTGTAGATCACTATGCTAAAGAATTTGGTTTTGAAAGAGCTCCGGTTGTAATCAATGGAACTTTGAATGAAGTTGCTGAACTTGTAAAAACAGCTCCGGCTTCAAAAGTAAATCCAAAGATTGAGATGGAGGGTATAGTAATTCGTCCAGTTCGTGAGCTTAAGAACGCCAAAAATGAACGAATTATCTATAAGGTAAAACTGTCTGATCTTCTGGGTAGAAAAGCAATGAAGATCTAATACAAAGCAGGAATGACAATCGTAATTAATTGACTGTTATTCCTGCTTTTTTACTATATCTATGTGG
>JAEETM010000121.1 GCA_016290335.1 Treponema sp.
TAAATGCAGCGGCAAAATCAATAACAGAACGAAAAACAGCCCTTCTTATCGGCGGAACTCCCATGAAAAGGCAGATTGAAACCCTTAAGGAAAAGCCGCAGATTATAGCAGGAACTGCAGCCCGTCTTGTTGAGCTTGTACGCCTTAAAAAGCTTAAATTAAACGACCTTTATGCGTGTATTTTTGATGAATGTGACCGTCTTGTAAAAAAAGAATCCTTTGCAGACACAAACGAGCTCAGGCTAATCCAGCCGCAGAAAATCCAGCTTATAGGTTGTTCTGCCACAATAAATAAAAGCGTGAAAATCTTTTTTGCAGGCTCAGATATAGAACAGATTATTATGCCCGAAGAAGACGTACTTAAAAAGAGTATTACTCACTGGGCAATTTATGCTGAATCAAGAGATAAAATTGAAATGCTCAGAAAGCTTATTGCTGCAGAAAACCATACAAAAATCCTTGTATTTACCTCACGCTCAGACCAGGTAGAAAACATTTACTCAAAATTGCGCTATAAGGGCATTGAATGTATGGCTCTTCATGCAAAAGCAGATAAGCAGGCGCGAAAAACAGCTATAGACAGATTTAGAAGCGGAAAAGCAGATATCCTTATAACAAGCGATCTTGCTGCCCGTGGACTCGATATTCAGAATATTTCACACGTAGTTCAGATGGATTACCCGGATGACGATGATTTTTTCATCCACCGCTGCGGAAGAACAGCCAGAGCCGGAAAAACAGGCATAAACGTTGTAATTGGTGACGAATACGAAATGCGCAAGCTCGCCGCCCTTGAAAAAAAGCTTGGCATCATCATCTATCCCAAAGAAATCTACAACGGTAAAGTTATAGCTCCACGCATTTAACTACACGCTGACATTTAATCACACGCTGATTAGTAACAATTGATATATTGCTCCCAAAACGTTATAATAAGAAAGTTATACTGCTATAAATATATTTACGTGATTTACGAGGGAACTTGTGTTTTTAAAAAGTCTTGACATATACGGATTCAAATCATTTGCTGATAGAACTCATATAGATTTTGCAGATGGAATTACTGCCCTGCTCGGCCCAAACGGCTGTGGAAAAAGTAACGTAGTCGATTCCATAAAGTGGGTACTTGCAGAACGAAACTCAAAGAATCTTCGTGCAGAAAAGATGGAAGACGTTATTTTCAATGGTACAGAAAATCGTCCTGCCTTAAACACAGCAGAAGTTACCCTTACAATTACAAACGACAAGGGACTTCTCCCTCTTGATGAATCAGAAATTGCCATTACACGCCGCCTTTACCGTTCAGGAGACCAGGAATATTTTATTAATAAACGTCCGGCCGGTCCTACAGAAATCAGACGCCTTTTTATGGATACCGGTGTTGGTAAAGCTGCTTACTCTGTAATGGAACAGGGAAAAATTGACCAGATTCTTTCAAGCAAACCGGAAGACAGACGCTATCTTTTTGAAGAGGCTGCCGGTATATCACGAAGTAAGGCTGAATGTGCAGAAGCAGAACGCGAGCTTGAGCGAACAAGAATCAACATGCAGCAGATTGAAGTTGCATTGAACGAAATTAAACGTCAGTATGATTCCCTTAAAATACAGTCAGAAAAAACAATCAGATGGCGTAAGTTAAAGGATGAAATCTACGGCTACGAGCTTGACCTTACACTTCTCCGTCTTAAAAACTTTGTTCAGGAAAAGGTACGTCACGAAGAAGAACTTAAAAACGCAGAAAAGAAGCGTGACAAGGTAAGAAAAGAAATCGAAGAAATCAACAATACAATTTCTGAAAACATGGACAAAGTAAAATCCATGCAGGAAGAATTGTACGGTAAACAGTCTGAGCTTATTGGTATTGGAAAAGAAAAGAATGGTAAACTCGACCTCATAAAACAGTTTAATACCCGTGCTTCAGAGCTTAAAGAAAAAATCAGCAGCCTTGAAGTTCGTAAAAATGCAATTCAGGAACGAATTGATAACATTCAGGAAGAAATTGACGAACAGAAGGCCGCTCTCCACGAAAAAACAAAGCAGCTGGATGACATTAAAAATAATATAGCTGCCTTTAAGAAAAACATTGAAACAGCAGGCTTTAAAATCACAGATAATGATAAAAGAGCTGCCCAATTAAAACAGCAGACCCTTGATCTTGAAAAAGCACGCATGGATTTACAGTCGCAGCTTGCCGAAATCACTGAAGATATAGTTTCCAAGCTTGACGAAAAGCTTAAGGATGCGGGATTCAGTGAATCTGCAATGAAGCAGGCAAAAGAAAGCCTTGATACATCACTTGGAAAACTCAAGATTTTTGTAACAGGAAGAAAAAACATTTTCACTGATTTTTCTGAACGTGCTAACCACAACGAAAACGATTTACTCAAAACAATAAAGGAAGCAGCTGCCGCCTTTGAAGAAACAGAAGCTTATGTAACAACACTGGAAGATTCTCTTTCAAAATATCTTGAAGCTTCTCCTTCCTTTATTACAGAGTTCCTTTCACCGGAAGGAATTATGACAAAGAAACGTGCAATTGATACAAAAATTGCAAACAACCTTGCCATAGTTGAAGATATAAACGGACAGCTTGAAAGCCTCCATTCAGAAAATGAAGACCTTGCAGATAAGATAAACGAATACCGCGAAACCTTATACAAGCTTGAAAAGAACGAGATTCAGATGCAGGAACAGATTTCTGCAGCCCAGAACCAGATAAATATTCAGAACAGAACTCTTACAACTGAGCAGAACAATTTGCGCGAAGCAGAAGATGAGCTTTACACCGAAAACAAACGCTTTGAAGAGATTCACGAGCAGGTTCTTACTATTCAGGATGAGCTTGATGAAATTGAAAGACGCGGTACAAAGCTTGCAGATGAGCTTAAGGTTCTTGATGAAGAAATTGCAAAATGTAATAAAAGCGTTTCCGGTAAGAGTGATATGCTCACTAAAAAGCAGGAAGAACAGAACAAATATCAGGAGCAATACGAAAGGCTTACTCTTTCAATCAACTCTTCTGAAACAGATATACGCAACGTAAAACAGAACTTCCAGGAACAGTATTCACGCGACCTGATGGAGTTTGAAGAGCGTATGTATAAAATTACAACTCCTGCTGCCGATTTACGAGAAAAGCTTGGCGATACAAAGAAAACCTTCCAGTCTCTCGGTTCCGTTAACTTAATGGCTCCGGAAGAGTTTGGAGAAGTAAAGGAACGCTACGAACGTCAGAAAACAAACTTTGAAGATACACAGAAGAGTCTTGAAAACCTGCAGCGTGTTGCAGAAGAAATTAAATCTAAATCTGCGGAAATGTTCCTTGATACTTACAATAAGATTAAAAAGAACTTCCACAATATGTTCCGAAGACTCTTTAATGGTGGACGTGCAGAGCTTAAGCTTGCAGACCCGGCAAATATTCTTACTTCTGGAATTGACATTTATGCACAGCCGCCTGGAAAGAAGCTTGAAAACATTGCCCTGCTTTCCGGTGGTGAAAAAACAATGACTGCGGTTGCACTTTTGTTCGCAACATATCAGGTTCGCCCTTCTCCATTCTGTCTCCTTGATGAAATTGATGCTGCGCTCGATGACAAGAACGTTTCAAGCTTTATTACAACGCTGGAAAGCTTTGCAAATGTAAGCCAGTACATCGTCATCACTCATAACAAAAAGACGGTTATGGGAGCAAGTACAATGCTTGGTATTACAATGCAGGAATCTGGTGTAAGTAAAGTAATTGCCCTGAAGCTTGACCAGGATATAAAGCTTGGTGCTGAGGTTGATAAAACAGTGACTGACTTTAAGGAAGAAAATGTTCCTGAAGAAGAAGGAATTGTTCTTCCACCTCGTCCGCCAAGACGAATTAAAAACGATGAAGCAGAAGGAACAGGAGACGATACTGTTTCTGATACAAATAAATAAGGATTATGAGTTTTAAGGATATTTTTGAAAAGATTAAAAATGCATTTATTTCTCTTTATCAAAAAGCTGCTGATTACTGCAGGGAAAACAGAAAGCAGGCAATCATCATAGGAAGCCTTATCCTTTTAATTCTTATTCTTTTGATTTGTTTACTGGCCTTTGCTCCTAAAAAATCTAAAAAGCTTCCGTATGCAGAAAAAGAACTTGAACTCAGCGAAACACCTCTTGTTCCAAAAGGCCCTGAGGTTCAGGAAGATTACAGCATTTCGCGTACACCAAAAGACAAATGGTCAGAAGAAGAAGCAGATAAATGGTTTACAATTCCTTCGTCAAATGATATTAACTCGCTTGGAAAGACAAATGACGGCATTATCTCTGAAGTATTAGGAGCTGCCCCATGATAAAAAAAGTGATTTCAATATTATCAGTTTTGATTATGCTGCTGTTTATTTCCTGTGCAAGCTCACAGCCGGAAGCTGATGATACAAAAAATGAAAAACCAGCAGTAGAAGCTCCTGTGGTTGATACTCCGGATAATGAAAATAAATCTGACTCAGAGAAAGATAAAACTGAATCTTCAGAAAATACTTCTGTAGAAACCGAAGAAAACAGTACTGCTGAGGATAATTCAAACGAAGCTGAAAACACCGGCATAACTGAAGATACAGATTCAACAGAAAGTACCGGGGCAGATGAAAATCTCTCTGCAACCGAAACCACCGGTACAACTGAAAACACAGATATAGCAGACAGTTCTGACAGCACAGAAACGACAGTCTCAATTATTTCTTCTGATAATTCTGATGAACAGACTGATACTGAGTCAGATGCTGAAACAAATACAGAAGCAGATGATTCTGAGCAGGATTCAGAATCTGCAGAATTAGAAGACGCTGAAAAAGAAGATGCAGAATCAGAAGATGAAGAAACAGATAACGCAGAGCCAGATGAGTTTGCTGACCTTGAAGTACCGGAAGATTTTGAAGAGCCTCTTGTAAGAGATTTGTATCTTTCTGAAACTGAAGATGACGGTGAAAATACAGGTGACGAAGAAAATGCTGATGAAGATCTTGAGCAGGACAATGAAGATGAAGATTCAGAGCTTGCAGAAACTTCAGAAGATGAAGCTGACGAAATAATTGAAGAGCCTGAGCCTGAAGAAATAATTATTCCATCACGCAGTGTAACGTTACGAAAAGGTGAAAACCTTGCCATAGTTTACCCTGGTTCTGGCTGGATTTATATGGGCTCACTTTCTGAATACAGCAATATGGCAAGCAAGGGCCGTAAGCTTGGTTCTCAAGACACAAAATATACATTACTCGCAAAAGAAGCCGGAACACAAATCCATCACTTCTATAAGGTGGATAACCTTACCGGTGAATATATTGACGACTACATCGAAATTACAGTTCTTGATAAAAAAGGTTCTTCAAAGACAACAATAACAGCACCTGCTTATGTAGAAGTTGTTCCGCAAAAACCTGAAACTCCTGCAAAGGAATCAAAACCAGCTCCAGAGCCAAAACCAGAAGTTGAGCAGACTGAAGAACCAGCTCAGACAAAGCAGCCTGAGCAGACTCCAAACCAGACTGAAATAAAAGAAGAAAAACCTGCACCTGTATCAACAGCTTCAACTACATCATCCTCTGATGAACCGGACATTCCTCTTTTGTTAGATGAAACTAATTCCGAAGACGACGTAATCAACGTTGAAGAAGATGAAGTATTTGCCGTACAGGAACAGCAGCCTCAAATCAATACGGACGAAATACTTGAAAACGCAAAATCAGCTTTTGACGATAAACGATATGAAGAATCATTTACTCTGCTTACAGAGTTCTTTGAGTATGCAATTGACCGTCAGGATGAAGCTCTTTATCTTCAAGGCCAGCTGCTCGAATCTGATTCTTCAATAAAGGATATAAAGGGAGCGGTTCAGGCTTATGAGCTTCTCGTAAAGAATTATCCTTCAAGCATCTATTGGAACGATGCTAACAAACGCATAAAATACCTGAGAAGGTTTTATTATTTATCAAATTAAAGGCAATAAAGGGGGCCTATAAAAATGTTGGATTATAAGTTTATAAAAGACAATCTTGAAGCTGTAAAGCAGAACATCATCAACAGAAACATGAATGCTGATGCTGACAAAGTTGTAGAGCTTTACGACAAGAGAACAGAGCTTGTAACAAAGCTTCAGGGATTACAGCAGAAAAGAAATGAAAACGCACAGGCAATGAAGCAGAAGCTCGATGCAGACAAACGTAACGAACTTATTGCTGCCGGAAAAGCTATAAAAGAAGAAATCTCCGAGGTTGAAAAAGAGACTAAGGATGTTGAAACCGCACTTGAAGAAGCTGCACGCCAGATTCCAAATATGGTTCACCCGGATGCACCAATCGGTAAACTCGACACCGAAAACCTTGAAGTAAAAAAGGTTGGTACTCCACGCAAGTTTGATTTTGAACCTAAAGACCACGTTCAGCTTGGTGAATCTCTTGATATAATTGATTTTGACCGCGGAACAAAGGTTTCAGGACCTAAGTTCTATTACCTTAAAAACGAAGCTGTATTCCTTGAGCAGGCACTCATTATGTATGCCTTGAACACACTCCGCAAGCACAACTTCCAGATGTTCATTACACCAGATGTTGCAAAGGAAGAAGTTCTTAAGGGAATTGGTTTTAATCCACGTGGAAATGAATCTAACGTATATTCAATCGAAGAAGAAGGAACCTGTCTTGTTGCAACTGCAGAAATTACTTTGGGCGGTTACCATCAGGATGAAATCCTCGACAAGGCAAGTCTTCCACGTTTCTATGGCGGTCTTTCACACTGTTTCCGCCGCGAAGCCGGAGCTGCAGGACAGTTCTCAAAGGGCTTGTACCGCGTACACCAGTTTGACAAGGTTGAAATGTTTGCCTACTCTACTCCTGAACAGTCTGATGAAATACACGAAAAGCTCCGCCAGATAGAGGAAGAAATCTTTACAGGGCTTGGACTTCCATTCCACGTAGTAGATACCTGTACCGGTGACCTTGGTGCACCAGCTTACCGCAAGTGGGACCTTGAAGCCTGGATGCCTGGACGTAACGGTGGTGAATACGGTGAAGTAACTTCAACTTCAAACTGTACAGATTATCAGGCACGCCGCCTGAACATTAAGTACAAGGACGACGACGGCAAGAATAAATACGTTCACACACTCAACGGAACTGCAATTGCTGTAGGACGTGCAATGCTTGCCATCCTTGAAAACTATCAGAATGCTGATGGTTCTGTTACAATTCCAGAGGTACTTGTACCTTACTGTGGATTTGATAAAATCTTACCTAAGAAATAATATACAAAATGGAAGAGAAAGATTATTCAAGATTAACATTTTATGCTTTACTTTTTCTCGCTGTAATTGTAGTCGGGGCATTATGTAAGGTTCTTGCCTCTGTACTTGTTCCAGTTGTTCTTGCAATATTTCTGGCGCTTACCTTTTTGCCGGTAGTTCAGAAAATCAATAAGAAAACAAGAGCTCCCTGGGTTCTTATAATTATTCTTATTGATATTCTGCTTATTTTTGCAATTGCAGCACTCTCTTCCCTTTTGTTCAAAAGTCTTTCGACAATTACTTCTGAATACCCGAAATATGAAAGCCGTTTTATGTCCATTTACAGGCTGGTTGCTACAACATTCAGACTTGAGTTTGATGATGCAAAAAGCTTTGGCGAAAACATCTGGAACATACTTAAAGTTCGCGAGCTTGTTCAGCGGATAGCAATCTTCCTTTCAAACGGTGTTGTAAGCTTTTCAAAATCGCTTCTTGTTGTTTTTCTTCTGTTCACATTTCTGTTAATTGAAATGAGGCTTGGTGTAAAAAAAATCAACACGGCTTTTGCAGACAAGGCAAAGGGAAAAATATTCAGAATCTCGCAGCAGGTTATTACTGAAACAGTTCGATTCCTTTCCATAAAGTTTTTTATTTCTCTTGCAACAGGTGTGCTTGTAGGATTTGGTACCTTTATCATCAATATGGACTTCCCGATTGTGTGGGGCTTTATTGCTTTTATAATGAACTTTATTCCAACCTTTGGTTCAATTATTTCAACTGTAGTTACAACCTTATTTGCTTTACTGCAGTTCTATCCAAGCTGGGGAAAAGTAATTTATGTACTTCTTCTTATGCTTCTTGTAAACATGGCACTTGGAAATGTAATTGAACCCCGTATTGAAGGAAAACACCTTGGTCTTTCTCCCTTTGTAATTCTT
>JAEETM010000122.1 GCA_016290335.1 Treponema sp.
AAGAGACCCAGATAAAAAAACTGAAAATTAACGTCATTATCGGGCTTGACCCAATAATCTAAAAGCGTTTCAGCTTTATTGCGCTATAAGGACATATTTCGTGGCAGCAGAAGCAGTGGAGGCAGGCATCTCTTTCTGTTAGGACTGCAGTTCCATTTTTTCCTTTAAGCTCTATTTTGTGAACAGGACAAATCTGTATACAGCGACCACATTTCATGCATTTTTCTGGAGAAAAGCGGGGAGTTTTTGTAAAGAACTTTTTGGCTGCAAAGTGCAGAAAGGGTGGAAGCATTCTCTGCAGGTTAGGAGAAGGATTTTTAACAATTTTAAAGTTTGTGTTGCGGACTTCTGAGGCTGGAACTCCAAGAGTTTTAATTTCGTTTGGACTTTTTAGCCAGATTCCGCGGTTTAGGGCATCTTCAAGATTTACAATTTTGTGAGGATTATAACCAACAAGAGAAGCACATTCCCAGTCCAGGGCTAAAATGTTGTCAGAAGCGGCAAGAAAACCAAGATGAATTGGTGTGCCGCTTCCAGGCCCGCCGGGACCATCCATTCCAACAATTGCATCCATAATTGCGTAGGAAGCCTTTGCCGAAATATTCAAATCCGTTAAAAAAGCACCAAAATCTTTTTTGTCGTCGAATCTGTAGTGGCATTGAGCCTTTTCCAGTCCAACAACAAGTCCAAAAAGATTTTTCATTGCACCTGTGTATGACATAAGCTGGTGACTTTTAAGCTTTGCAAGGGAAACAACAACATCTGCTTTTGCAAAAGGTTCGGCAAAATTAAATTGTACCGCAACCTTTCCATTTTCGCATGGAACAACAATGTGCTTGTTGAACTCAACCCATTCGCCGCCATTGTTTATAACCTGCTCATACATTCCGGTTGATTTAGCTGCAGACAAGGAGTTTGCAATTGCAGGAGATTCTCCAACAATAACAGTTGCTCCCATTTCTACAAAGCATTTTACGCAGGCACCGACAACAACAGGATGAGTGCAGACCGCCAGCTCCGGCTTTTTAGGATATAAAATATTAGGCTTTAATAAAACCGTTTTGCCTTTTACATCCGGCGGAGGAACTAACCTTAGCAGCTCTTTTACGCTTTTGTAAACATCATCAAAGGTATAATCGCTGCATTTTTGTAAAGCTACTGTTGTTGTCATTTTTAAATCCGAAATAAATTATTCTTAATTATTTTTTTGAAGCTTCGTAATCTGCTTCGGCTTTCTTTTTAGCTTCTGTCTTTGCGGTTTCAGCTTTTTTATAAAGCTCGTCATAAAGATCACCGATGTTTCTATAGGTCTCGCGAATCCATTTTCGTGCACCTTTATTCCTTGTGTAATCTAATTTTCCTTCGTCGTCATAATAAGATGCCTGATTGTATGAGTACATACCCAGCATATAAGTTCTGTCGTTGTCATCATAAGGATAGAAGAATAATTCTTTATCAGAGAAAATCATAAGCTCAAGGGTATTACCATCGATTTCTGCAACATAAGTGAAGACATTCTTTACTTTCTTATATTCAACAGTTGTCGATGATGGATCGTGATTGTTGAGGGCATTGTTGAAAGCTTCTATAAATCTAAATCTATCTTCGCGCTCCTCAGGATCAAAGATGTTGTCTTCTGTTATACCTGTTGTATCAGAAGAACCAGAATGTTTTTGTTTAATATAATCAGTCATTTCTTCGTATGCGGTATTGTATTGTTCATAGGTAACTTGTTTGGTTGCATCTATTACAGGAGTATCTTGTGTTGTAAGATCGACATTTTCTGCTTTAAAATAAGGTTTATTATCGCCGTAGTATGTAAGATTTGTACCGGCTCCAGCAGAAGTCCACTTATTATCTTTTATGACCCAAACTCGTTCAACGTAAATCCATAATTCACTAGTGCTTTCATTATAGAAGAATTGACCTTGATATACAGGGGTACCATTTTCCTCAATATAAGAAGTAAATTGACCTCTAAGTCCGATATTTGGATCCAACTCAATATAACCACAATCGATTTTATTGTAGGTAAGTTTACCTGATACTATCACTGTATTTGGAATTCCACATTTCAATTCATTTCCTTCAGCCTGAGGATCTCCCCACCATTTTGCAAAATCACCCTGAAGGCTATTTGTCATATTTTCCATAGCATCACATGAAATAAAAGTAATAGCCAGAGCACCAGCTAAAAGCATTGTAATAATTCGTCTGATTTTTTTCATAAAAAAAATATCTCCTTAAATTAATAATATACAATTAATAATTCTATAATGAGAAAGATACACTGTCAAATAAATGTTTTTTATGGATTCCCGGGTCAGGCCCGAGAATGACAGATGATTTGCCCGAGAATGACAGGCTACTGGCGGCCCAGCATAAAGGCTTTTTTGTTTACTTCAAGGAAAGCAGGCTTTACAAGCTTTTCGATTGCTTTAAGCCAGGATTCTTCAGAAAAATCCATATATTTTGAAAGGCGGCCTAAAAGAACAATGTTTACGGCTTTTGCAGTTCCAGCCTGTTCGGCAAGAGAAAGACAATCAAGCGCATCAACCTCTATCCCTGATTTTTGCATTTTACCAACAAGGTCCGCAGGATATTCAGCGGCACCGGTAATTACAGGCATTGGATCAATCTGCTGAGTATTTACAACAATTTTTCCATCTTTTTTAAGATATTCTGTATAGCGGGCAGCTTCCAGAAGCTCAAAGGAAACAATGAAATCAGCTTCGCCCTTATCAATAATCGGGGAATAAACCTTATCGCCATAGCGCACATAAGTAACAACGCTTCCTCCGCGCTGACTCATTCCGTGAACTTCAGAAACCTTTATATCATAACCGGCATCAAGCAGAACCTGTCCAAGTGTTTTACTAGCCAAAAGAGCACCCTGTCCGCCAACACCTACAATCATTATATTCTTATTCATGTTTTACCTCACAATTTTCATCAAAAGCTTCATCATACACTTCAACACCAGCCGGCAGCTCTACGCTTTCCAGGCTCTGACACTGTTCAAAAGCAAGAGGAGCAACCTTAGTCAGGCAGTCTTCATCAAACTTTAGGGTATTAAGCGCAACACAGCTGGAAAAAGCCCCGCAATCAATCACTCTTACTGATTTTGGAATGTATACTCTTTTTAGCGAGGCACAGAAAGCAAAGGCACCCCTTCCAATGTATTCAAGGCTTTCCGGTAAAATTATGCTGTTCAAAGAATGGCAGTAGGAAAAAGCATTGGAAGCTATATATTTTGCTCCATCTAGAATCTTCATTTCGGAAGAATCACTGTCCAGGCAGAACAGCGCAGATTTTGTCTTTTTGTTGTACATTACGCCGTCAATTTCTTCAAAATCGGGATTTGATTCAAGCATAGTAAGCGTATCTTCAAAGGAATCAAGCTGGAGTTCAATAATAGAAGACGGAATCTTAAGCTCAGGAAGGGCAGTACACTCAGAAAAAGCTTCCGGCCCGATAATTTTAAGGTTTTCCGGTAAATTGATTGATTTAAGGCGACGGCAGTTGGAAAAGGCTTCCATTCCAATTTCTGCGAGTGAAGAAGGCAGGGTAACCGATTTAAGCATTTCGCAGTCGCAGAAGGCCTGGTCGCTTATTACAACAACTCCTTCTTCAATAACAAGCTCTTCTACATCTACACATTCATCAAGAACAAAATCTCCAATAATTTTAATTTCGCCCGGAATTGTGACTTTTTTTTCTGAACCTGTGTATTTTACAAGGCATTTTCTGCCGTTATCGTCTTCTTCAATTTCAAAACAATCGTCTATCATAGCGCGCACCTATAAAGCCCCGAACTTACACATCTGAGAGCAGACGCCACAGCCCATACAAAGTGTAACATCAATCTTTGCTTTTCCGCCTTTCATGCTGATTGCAGGGCAGCCAATTTTCATACACATCTTACAGCTCTTACATTTACTTTCATCAACCTTAAGCGGCGGATTATGCTTTACTTCTTTGAGCAGGGCACAAGGGCGGCGGCTGATGATGAGGCTTGGTTCTTCTACCGCAAGCTCTTCGCGGACGGCAGTTTCACAATCAGCAATATTGTAAGGGTCAACAACACGAACACGGTTTATTCCCATTGCGCGGGCAAGAGCTTCAAGGTCAATTCTGCCTGCTGGTTCTCCGTAAAGATTTTTTCCTGTTGTAGGATTCTGCTGGTGGCCTGTCATTCCTGTGATGGAATTATCAAGCACAATTACAGTTGAGTTTGATTGATTATAGGAAATTTGAGCAAGACCAGTCATTCCAGAATGAACAAAGGTTGAATCTCCAATTACTGCTACAGATTTCTTTTCGTTTTCCTGACCACCTGCTTTATTCCAGCCGTGTAAACCACTAAAGGAAGCACCCATACAAAGTGTAACATCCATTGCCGAAAGTGGTGCAACCGAACCAAGTGTATAACAACCGATATCGCCAAAAACTGTTACTTTAAGCTTATTCAAGGCATAGAACATTCCGCGGTGAGGGCAGCCGGCACACATAATTGGTGGTCGTTTAGGCAGGTCGCAATCAAGAGTTTTAAGCCCGTTAGCAGAAGGATTGCTACCCAAAATAAAGCCTTTAACTTCATCAATTTTAGAAAGACATTCGCGCAAAAGGTTTTGAGAAAACTCACCGCAGATTGGGAAAATGTCTTTGCCGTAGATTTTTAAGCCTGCTTCGGTTGGAGCTTCTGTGGCAGAAAGATTGAGTGCTCGCACAAAGTTTTCAATAATCGGATCAAGTTCTTCTATTATAATGAGTGTTTTTTTATTTTTTGCAAACTCGCGCACCAGCTTTGCAGGAAGAGGATTTACCATGCCAAGCTTAAGGATGCTTACTTTGTCTCCAAGAACTTCCTTTGTGTACTGGTATGATGTAGAAGAAGTGATGATTCCAACCTGAGTTCCTGCATCTTCAATTCTGTTTATTCCGCTTGTGCAGGACCATTCTTCAATATCCTTCATCCGCTGTTCTACAAAAGGATGACGGCGGATAGCGTTTGCCGGTGCCATTACGTATTTAGAAATGTCTTTTGTATAAGGCTTGTGTACCGGCTCTTTGCGTTCTGCGGTTTCTACAATGCTCTGACTGTGAGAAACTCTTGTGCACATTTTATAAAGGATTGGAGTATCATATTTTTCGCTGAGTTCAAAGGCAAGGGCTGCAAACTGGCGGGCTTCCTCTGAATCGCTTGGTTCCAGCATTGGAACTTTAGAAGCAATTGCGTGATGTCGGCTATCCTGTTCGTTCTGGGATGAATGCATTGCAGGATCATCTGCCACTCCAAGAACAAGGCCGGCGTTTACACCACAGTAGCTGGCGGTATACAAAGGATCTGCTGCAACATTTAAGCCAACGTGCTTCATTCCGCAAAAAGCCCTTCTTCCTGCAAGACAAGCACCAAAAGCTGATTCAAAGGCAACCTTTTCGTTTGGTGCCCATTCACAATATATTTCCTTGTATTTAGCTGCTTCTTCCGTAATTTCTGTACTTGGAGTTCCAGGATAACTGGAAACAAACTCGCAGCCTGCTTCGTACAAGCCTCTTGCACTGGCCGCATTACCTAACATCAACTGTTTCATCTCGAATCCTTTTTTGACATTTAAAATTACTGTAATTTTACAGTTTTATGAAAGTAACTTCAAGTAATTGACTTTTTACTTAAAATGACATAAAGTGTAAAAGTGTCAAGATAGATTTATACAAGATAGATTTATAAATGTAGAATTGTAACGCACGCGTTCCAATTCTGCTATTTTGCAATTCAATGAAACGCTGCGCAACTGCTCGCGTTTCTTTAAATACAGGAGATATAAAAATGCACAAGTTTAGAATCGAAACAAACATGCCAAAAAACCTTCCGCTCTTAATCAAAAGGAGAGTAGAAGAATGCGGCAACTTATACCTTCAGGCTTCGAAAAACGAAAAGGGAGAGTATATTTACTACACTTATTCCGAGGTTTATGAAAGAATTATCGCCCTTGCAGCAGCTTTAAAGGATATTGGTGTTCACAGAGAGTCAAAGGTTGCAATCATCTCTGATAACAGAAAGGAATGGCTTATTTCCGACCTCGCAATACAATCTCTCGGTGCCTGCGATGTTCCACGTGGCTGTGATTCTTTGGGTAATGAAATCCGCTACATCATCTCTTTTGCAGACTGTTATTATGCAATTTTTGAAAACTTCCGCCAGCTGGAAAAGGTGCTTGAAAATGTAAATGAAGTACCTTTGCTCAAGACTGCAATTCTTTTTGACCGTCCTACAGGAGAAGAAGCTAAAAAAGCAGCCTCTGTAATTGCTGCTACAGACATAGAAGTTATTTATTATGACGAGCTTATGGAAAGGGGTAAAAAAATCTATACTGCCGATTCAAAAGCTGTAAAAGCTGATATTGAAAATGAAATGGAACAAACCGGACTTGAAGATGTTGCAACAATCATCTTTACTTCCGGTACAACCGGTACTCCAAAGGGTGTAATGCTTACTCAGGGCAACTATATAACCCAGCTTTCTGTTATCCCGGATTTTATGCCTTGTAAGCCTGGTGAGTGGTGGATGTCTATTCTTCCTGTATGGCACACCTTTGAACGTTTGATTCAGTATGTTGCACCTTTCTTTAAGTGTGGAATTGCATATTCTAAACCGGTTGCTTCAATTTTGCTGGCAGATATGGCGGCTGTAAGACCTCAGTGGATTTGCGGTGTTCCTCGTCTTTGGGAAGCTTTGGCTAACGGTGTTAATAAGGCTATGAAGAAAAAGGGTGGAATTACATTGAAGCTCTTTACTTTCTTTGTAGGTGTAGGAAAACAGTATGCTAACGCAAAGGATAAGGTTCTTGCTCACGTTTGCCGCATTAAAAAGAGAAACCGCTTCCTTGATTTCCTTGCAGGAATTATTCCATGCATTCTTTTGTGGCCTCTTCATAAGCTTGGTGATTTGCTTGTTTTCAGAAAGATTCGTGCTAAGTTTGGTGGGCGTCTTGGAATTGCAATTTCTGGGGGTGGTGCTTTACAGAAGGATGTTGATGACTTTTACCGAGCAGTTGGACTTAATCTTTTGGAAGGCTACGGCTTAACCGAAACAGCACCTGTTATTTCCTTCAGATATTACAAGGAACCACGCCCTGGTTGTGTAGGTGCAATTTTCCCTTCAATGGAAGTTAAGATTCTGCCGGAAGAGCATGGTGTAATAACTTCTCAGACTCCGCTTGGACCTGGACAGAAAGGAATTATTTTTGTACGCAGTGGACAGGTTATGAAAGGCTACTACAAACGTCCGGATTTAACCGAAAAAATTATAGACAAAGACGGCTGGCTCAACACCGGTGATATTGGTATTCTTACCTGGGATAACGAGCTTAAGATTACAGGTCGTGCAAAAGATACAATTGTTCTTCTTGGCGGCGAAAACATTGAACCTGCTATTATTGAAAGCGAGCTTTGTACAAGTGAATATATTGAAAGCGCAATTGTTCTTGGTCAGGATAAAAAGTATCTTGCTTCGCTTATTGTTCCTTCAAAGGATGCAGTTATTCAGTATGCCCAGGAAAACGGAATTGACTTTACAGATTACGAACAGCTTATTCAGACAGAAGCAATTAAAAAGCTTATCTTCTCAGAGGTTTGCAAAAAAGACAGTACAGACAATGGCTTTAGAATCTGTGAAAGAATCAACAAGATTACTCTTGTACCAAACAGCTTTAAGGTTGGTGTAGAGCTTTCTGCTAAACAGGAAATGATTCGTCACCGCATTGCTGAAAAATATGCAGAACAGATTGAGGCAATGTTTTAATAATGCATAATGCAGAATGCACAATTCATAATGCATAAATAGAAAAACTTTTTTTGTAAGTCCTTCAAAGTTTGCGGGGGTATCTGATTTAAATTAGATGCCCCTGCTTTTTTTATTATTTCTATAGTTGTTTTTACGTAAAAACGCCATATAATATAAGCTATGGAAATAAGTGATAAAATCAGACTTTTTAACGGTGTTGGAAGCTGGAAAACTTATACGGCTCACGGCACCGTTCCTCAAATAACTATGAGCGATGGTCCACACGGACT
>JAEETM010000123.1 GCA_016290335.1 Treponema sp.
CTATATTATAATAACATACATTCTTCAATTAATGTAGAGAGGAATTACTGTATCATCGCAGTAATTTCGTGTTATAATCAGCCCATGATTAAAGAAATAACTATTACTATAAACCCGGAAGATGAAAAAAATTACAATAGATTGAAGACACTGGTGTTCAAGGAGCTTAAGCAGAACGGCATAAAGTTTACGGCAGAAAAGACTACACTTGTGTTTCAGAAAAAATCGATAGATGCACGTCATGGAAGGGTTAAGCTTCATTTAAGATATAAGGTTTACATTGATGAAAAGCCGGCGGATAGTGAAGATGCTGTACCGGTATGGAAAAAGGTTTCGGAATCGAAAACTGTAATAATCATCGGCTCAGGGCCGGCGGGACTTTTCGCTGCTCTAAGGCTTCTGGAAGATGAAATTAAACCTGTAATCATAGAGCGCGGAACCGATACAACCTCCCGCAGAAAAGATATTGCACTTATCAGCACAAAAAACTTTGTAAATGCAAACAGCAACTACTGCTTTGGCGAAGGTGGAGCCGGTACTTTTTCGGACGGAAAGCTCTATACAAGAAGCAACAAGCGTGGTGACATCGGCAGAATATTACGGATTTTTGCTCATTTTGGCGCAGATAAAGCAATTTTAACCGATGCACACCCGCACATAGGTACAGACAGACTACCAAAAGTTATAAACAATATGCGGAATAAGATTATTGAGCTTGGCGGCGAGTTCCATTTTAATACAAAGCTCACAGATTTTATTATTGAAGAATGTAAAGGGGCTGAAACAGTCTGCGGAGTTATGACAGAAGATGTCATCTCTGGTGAAAAAACTGAGTTCCGTGGCGATGCAGTTATTCTTGCAACCGGCCATTCTGCAACCGATGTTTACAGTCTGATTGCTCGCACTTCCCCAGCGGCACTTGAAGCCAAAACGTTTGCCGTTGGAGTCCGCGTTGAACATCCCCGAAAGCTCATAGATAACATTCAGTATCACGGAAAAACAGAAGGAATGCCGACAGCTGAATACCGTGTTACAGTCCAGGAGGATGAAAGGGGCGTTTATTCCTTTTGTATGTGCCCTGGCGGATTTGTTGTTCCTTCTGCTTCGGGTGATGAAGAAATTGTTGTAAATGGAATGTCGGCAGCGGCAAGAAACTCAAAATGGTCGAATGCGGCAATTGTAGTAGAAACCCGCCCCGAAGATATTCCACAGAACTTTGTTGGCGAGGCAGAAAAAATGGGTTGTCCGGCACTTGCAGGTTTACTTTTCAGAACAGACCTTGAAAAGAAGGCTAAAATGAACGGTAAAGGACAGGCTGCACCTGCCCAGCTGCTTACAGACTTTCTGGCAAACAAACAGTCTGAAACACTGCCGGAAACAAGCTATACACCGGGAATTACAGCTTCAAACTTAAACGAATGGCTTCCTCCACACATTTGTACAAGGCTGCAGAAGGGTTTCCGTGATATTGATAAAAAAATGCATGGTTTTGTTTCGCCGGAGGCACTTTTAATAGCAGTAGAAACCAGAACAAGCACCCCGGTAAGGATTCTGCGCGACGGCGAAACGATGGAGTGCACGGTATTAAAGAGGCTTTACCCGGCTGGAGAAGGAAGCGGGTATGCGGGCGGTATTGTTTCAAGCGCAATGGATGGAGAAAAAGTTGCAAATCTTATTGCTTTTTTATAACTCTCTGATACAATAGTAGTATTATGAAGTTTAATAGAATCAACGCCGAGAGAGTTGTATCTATTATTGGAACAATTTATATGGGATTGGCTCTCATGAGTGCCATTCTTTTAAATGGTGATTCTAATTCCATTATCCCCCATAGTAAAATTGTTATAATTGTTACCCACAGTGTTTGTACACTGCTGTCTTTTATTTCAATATTTAAGACTGGTATCAGATTAAAAATTGTTGTTTTATTAACAGAAAGTTGTTTGCTCATTCTTACTAATTACGAAATACTAGGTATTTTCTTTTTTTACTTTGCAATTATACTTCTCGTATGTAACAACTTTTTTACAAGTAAATCGTTTTTTCAAGCCAGTATTCTCTTTGATTTTCATCTTTTAAATATTCTTCTTATGTATACTCATGGATGGCCACAGACAATTGTTGCTCTTGCAACCTCTGTTTTTGCTGCCTTCTTCTTTTACTGGATTTACAAAATCTTAAAATCAAAGCTTTCTTACTTACTGCCTTCTTCTGTAACACAAAACGAGGTTTTACAGTCGGTAAAACCGGGTTCAGAAATCTCTCTCAAAGATTATAACCTTACAGACAGACAAATTGATTTCGTTCTGGATTATCTTCATAACAATCTTTCTTACAATGACCTTAGCGAAAAGTATTATGTAAGTCTTTCAACTGTAAAAAAAGATTTTGCTGAAGTATTTAAGATTTTTAATGTAACAAAGCTGGAAGAATTGCACATCCTTTTTCTCCAATACCATATAGTTAAATAAAAAAAACGACTTGCCAGATAATTCTGACAAGCCGTTCTCTCGTCCGAGATAAACTCCTTCCACTCCCCAAGCAAACTCTCCAATGTACCCAAGCGTTAAAGATTTTATGAATTACCATTTTTATATGGTGTTTTTTACTATTTTTTTTATCTATTCTTATTTATTAAATTCTTTACTTTCTTACATGTTTCTATTAAACGATTCATTATAGTTATATGTTATTTCATAAAATCCTTGCGGTCAATGCTTTGAAATACGATTTAACCAAGGTTACGAAAAAATAACCGTGGTTAATTATGTACAGAATCAGCACAAAATCAGTACACTAACAGTACACAGACAGAACAAAAAGCCGATTATTGCAGAATAATCAGGTGTAATTGCTTTGCTAGTTTTCTTATTTATATTTTTTTGCTATTATTACACTATGACTAAGCGTGCTATTATTCATGTGGAAAACACAGAAGGCGTTTTGGAGTTTGCAAGGTTCCTTTCCGGTGCAGGATGGACTATAATCTCGGCAAATAAGACAGAAGACCTGCTTCACCGCGAAAAAATCCCGGTTTCAAGGGAACAGGCTCTTGTTGAAAACAACATTTATTTTACAGATACCTCAAAGCTTGTTCAGTCAATTTTAAACACAAAATACCCTGATTCAGATAATCAGCCGCTTAATCCTTCAGACAGGGAAAATGACATCTACATTCTCTGCATAAACTTTTACCCTTCAATGAATCCGCCTGTTAAACCGAATAATATACAGCAGATAAAAGCAATTACAAAGCCTGGAAACTACTATATTTCAACTTTATTACGAAACGCTTTTGTTAATTATGAAAATATCCTCATCCTTACTGATCCTGCCGACTACAAGGAAGCAATCATACAGTTAAGGACAAACAATATTACCGACAATTTCCGTGTTTATCTGGCAGCAAAGGCACTTAATCTTCTTGCAGCTTACGACAGCGGCCTTTCGGACACTCTTTTAATGGAAGCCCACCAGAAAGGCGACTTCCTGAATTACCTGCTTTTCCCATACAGAAAGCACCAGGCTTTACGTTCAGGCTTGAATCCACAGCAAAAAGCATGCCTTTACAAGTTCCCGTTTGAAACCGGCGTAATGACCGGACTCCAGAAGCTCCCTGCAAAAGATCTTTCTTACGGTACAATTTCGGATGCTTCCTTAGTTTGGGAAGAAATCTGCATGATGTACGGTAATTTAAAGAATCAGTCAAATGTAAAAAGCACTAATTTTGACGGATATACCTTTACAACGCAGTTTACACCTCAAACAGGTACAGTTTTCACAGTTGCTGTAAAATATAATCAAATACTCGGCGCTTCTTTTTCATCAGATATTTTATCTTCGTTCCAGAATACCTGCCAGAGTAAGAATTATGATGTTGATAACGTAACAATCGGCAGCAGCTCCGTTATTGATGATAATGCCGCAAACGAAATGATAAAGCATCCTCTTGCCGCAATTGTAGCACCAGGCTTTACCGATAAAGCAAAGGAAATATTCGAGCAGAATAAATCAATTAAGCTGATTTCGGTTTCAAAAGTCAGCAATGTTGAATACAGTGTTAAACTGCTGAATGGCGGAGTACTTTTCCAGACCCGCGATTCAACAATCTTTAATCACTGGAGCGTAAAAACTAAAAAACGCCCTGCTCAGTATATGGCCGACCAGATGATTTTTGGAATGATGCTTGCAATCGCTACAAAAACACACACTGCCGTGCTTATTAAAAACTTTTCAATTATAAGTATTGCACAGGGCTGCCGTTCCGAAAAACGCGCAATGGATGAGCTTCTTTTTGAGCTTGGAGAATACAATGGTACTAACCAGGCATATAATAAAGAAAATCCGGTTGCAGACCTTCTTGTCTGCGATACAGCTTTTTCTTTGAACGATTCTGTTAAAAAACTGATTGATATGGGTGTTTCCGCAATTATTCAGACAGGCGGTAAACCAGACGATGATGAACTTATAAATTACTGCGGTGAACATGATGTAACGCTGATTTTTACAGGAACATCGCATATTTCATACTAAAGCTACCTGGAGTTATAAATGCTTTTTTATTTAGGACAATTTTTGCAGCAATATTGGGGACCGGCAAGACTTCTTTCTTCTTATGCTGTACTCATTACGCTGGCACTTTACACAGGATTCTTTCTTTCACTTAAGATAATCCCTAAGTTTTACGACAAGCTCCCCCACGACCGGGGCCGCGAGTTTACCCTTAAAGAAAATGCAGAAGCCGCAAAGGGCAAACCGACAGGAGCCGGAAGCGTTTTCATTACAATTTTTGTAATTTTGTGTCTGCTTTTTGTACCTATGAGCTGGACAAGAGCTTCTGTGATTGCGCTCACCTGGCTTACAATGCTTACCGGTTATCTTGATGACCGCAGCACAACCTCCTGGGGTGAATACTTAAAAGGCGCGCTCGACCTTATTATAAGTGTTGGAACAGCTTTTATTCTGTACTATGGTCTTAAATCTGCTTCTGATGATGGAATTGTTCGGTTCTGGCTGCCATTTATTTCACATGAGGTGGCAGTTAATCCTGTAGTATACATCATAATCTGTACAATTATGCTCTGGGCTTCCATAAACACAACTAACTGTACTGATGGTGTTGACGGGCTTTCATCTTCTCTTGTTTTGATTGCCCTGCTTACTTTGGGAATTGTGTTCTATTTTATTCTTGGGCATAAAGATATTTCTGCTTACCTGCTCGTTCCTCATTTCCAGGGCGGTGCTAACTGGGCAATTGCTCTTTTTGCAATGGCGGGTGTTGTAATGGGCTATTTGTGGCACAATGCCTTCCCAAGCGAATGTCTTATGGGAGATGCTGGCAGCCGCGCTTTAGGTTACTTTATTGGCGTTTGTGTTATGATTTCGGGTAACCCTTTCATTATTTTTGCAACTTCTTCCATTATATTTGTAAACGGCGGAATGGGATTGCTCAAGGTTTTCCTTTTACGCTTCTTTAAGATTAAGATTTTCGAAAATATCCGCTTCCCTCTGCACGACCACATGCGTAAAAATCACGGATGGTCGCCAACGCAGGTACTCTTAAAGTTTATGATTATACAGCTTTTGATTACATGCGCGCTGCTGGGAATATTCTTCAAGATCAGATAGCGAAGACTTCTGCTCTTTCTTCAACGTAAACAGATTCTGTCTTCGCTCGCAGTTTTGCAAAAGCAAAACTGCGCATTTTATTTGAACACTTCTATCAATGTTTCGGCATCGCGGATAATGTTGTCTATGATGCAATATTCGTTTGGTTGATGGGCGGTTTCGTCCATGGAGCTCCAGACTACAGCATTAAAGCCTTTGCGGCGAAGCTCGGCACCAACTGTTCCGCCGCCAATGCCTATGAACTTGGCTTCAATTCCGTGGGCAGCTTTAATGGCGGCTGCAAGCTTTTGTGCTACTGGGGAAGAAACCGGGGTTGCAGGGCTTTCGGACTTCTGTGGGTACTCAATATCAATCTTAACGTTGTATTCTTTTTCAATTCCAGAAGCAATTTTGTTTACTTCGGCGGTAACTGTTTCAAGACTGTAACATGGCAGAATACGGCAATCCATAAAGAAGGTGTCTTCTCCAGGGATGATGTTTATGCTGTCAACATTATTAAGTCGCTTTGTCGGCTGGAACGTTGAGTAATCAGGTTCAAAAAGGCTGTCCCTTTTATCAAACTTTTTCTCAAGGTTGTGAAGCCTGAGTGACATATCGCAGGCAGCAAGGCAGGCATTGGCACCTGTATCCGGGCGGCTCCCGTGAGTCTGTTTACCAACCACATGAACCTTCATCCACATAATGTTTTTTTCTGCAATCTCAATTGTTTCACCAATTTTGTCGCCGCCATCAGGAATCAGAATCAAATCCTCTTTTTTGAATAAGTCAAAATGCTCCAGCAGATAAATTATTCCGTATTCGCTGCCGTTTTCTTCATCAGCAACAAAAAGAAGCTTTATTGTGTGAGAAGGCTTAATTCCCTTTTTAAGGTAGTACAAAGCGGCAAAAGCAGCAGAAACAAGCCCCTGCTGATTATCTTCAACACCACGGCCAAACAGTTTTCCATCCTTTTCTATACATTCCCACGGATTCGTTTTCCACAGGCTCAAATCGCCGGTTGGAACTACATCAAGGTGAGCCATAACCCAAACCGCATAATCATCACTCTGCCCCGGAATTGTAACAATCAGACTCGGGCGAACACCAGAGCTTACGCGGCTGTCGGGAGCTTCAATCTTCTGAATGTTTGTAAAGCCATTTTCTCCAAACCATTTTTCCAGTGCGGCGCATTTTTTTGTTTCGCCGTCGCCACCGCCTTCCGGTGCAATTGCTGGAATAGAAGTTAATAACTTTTCAAGATTGATGATTTCCTGCTTTTGAGACTGTAAAAAACTGTTCATAAAATTGTCCTATGTTCTGATTTACGGGGTTTATTTATACACTTCCCAGGTAGTGCGTACAAGGGTATCTACATCGCTGTACATTGGTTTCCAGCCAAGAAGCTTTTCGGCAAGCTTTGAAGTTGTGTACAGGCTTGCAGGGTCACCAGGACGGCGAGGTGCATCTTCGGCAGGAATTGGTTTACCGGTAATGCGGCGGGCTGCATCAATCAGCTCTTTTACTGTTGTACCCTTTTCTGTACCAAGGTTGAGCTTTAAGCTTTCATTGTTCTTTGCAATATATTCAAGTGCCATTACGTGAGCGCGGGCCAAATCGGTAACATGAATATAATCGCGTATGCAGGTACCATCGCGTGTATCATAATCAGTACCAAAAACCTTAAGTTCACGCTGACCAAGAGCTGCTTCCATAATTCGTGGAAGAAGATTTTCAGGCTTCTGTTCAAGTCCGCGGATTTTTCCTTCAGGATCGTAACCGGCAGCGTTGAAATAGCGGAGTGCGGCAAACTTTAAGCCTTTGAGCTGATCGTACCAGTCCATAAACTCTTCAATCTTGAGCTTTGTAAATCCGTAATAGTTTATAGGCTTTTGAGGGTGATTTTCGTCCATTGGAAGGTACTGCGGTTCGCCAAAGGTTGCTGCAGAAGATGAAAAAATCATAATCTTGCAGTTGTGCTTTAAAGCAGCGTTCATAATGTTTATTGTTCCTGTAATATTGTTTATGCTGTATTTTTCAGGCTTAACCATTGATTCGCCGGCTGCCTTAAAGGCTGCAAGATGAACAAAAGCATCAAAGCCCTGTGAAAAAGCTTCGTCCAAATCACGCTCTATAAGAATGTTACCGTAAATAAAACCGTTTTCCGGGAAAAGATTGCACCTTAAGCCGCTGCTAAGATTGTCGAAAACAGTTACCTTGTGACCAGCCTTCATCAATTCCTTTACAACGTGGCTTCCAATATATCCTGCACCACCAATAACTAATACTTTCATCTTGTCCTCCAAGCACATTATTTTTTTCTAAATATCTGATAAGCAATATATGTCTGCTCTAACAATTTTATCAAAGCCTGATAGATTTGGTTGCCTTCATCTTCTGCCTGCAATTTATCTGCACAGT
>JAEETM010000124.1 GCA_016290335.1 Treponema sp.
ACGTTAGGGTCTTTAGGATTTTCCAAAAGGTCCTTGTTTGCATTGTAAAGCTCTTTCCACTGCCATGGGTCGTTGTAGATATATGGACGGCCGGCAATGTTCCAGAAACAATCACCTGTCTTTTCCCAGTCGCGTACAATGTAGTACTCTGGAAGAGGGTTCTTGTCGCCAACACCATCAAGAGAAGCAAGAGAAAGCTTTGCATATTCAGCAGCTTTTTCCCAGTCTTCCTTTGCAAAAGCGCTTTCGGCATTTTCAAGATTTTCTTTTGCAGCAGAGTAAGCCATTGGATAAGCTTCTGCAGCATTAATTCCATCTGCCCAGGCAATTTTGTTCTTTGCCATTGTGATGCTGTCTTCTGCAGTCTTTCTTGCAACCATCATTTCGATATAAGCCTTTGAAAGCTCTGCATTTTCTTCTGCGAGTCTTGAATACTCAACTGCATCTTCATATTCACCGGCATCAAGAGCAACCTGTGCCTTTTTTGCATACTCATCAGCTAATTTCTGATAAGTGTTGTTTTTATAGCTAAGTGCAAAAGCTGAGGCAGCCATCATTACTGCCAGTACAATTGAAATAAGTTTCTTCATCATTTTGCATCATCTCCTATAATTGCCTCTTTAACTGTTTCTGGCAAATCAGCTTCTGCCTTTGAAGGGTCTTCATAATCATCTTCTTCAAGAAGAACTGCATCTTCATCTTCAATACCTTCAAGCTTTGTCTTCATAGGAGCTTTTTTATCGGCCTGGAGAGCATAATCTTCACTTTCCTTAACCTTTAATTTTGCTTCCTCAATCTTTTTAAGTGCTGCAGCTCGTTTTTCAGCGATATCATCGTAAAGCTCGTCAAAAAGATCTGTTGCATCTATGTAATTATCATAAGCTCTATCATAAGCCATCATTGTATAAGCAGAGTCACCCTTCTTAAACAAATCAACAGCTTTGTTATATTTATCTTTCTGAGCAATCTGTGCTCTTACACTTTCTGCATCCTTCTTAGAAAGCAGGGCATCTGCACGAGCATCCTTTGTCATCTGCTTAAAGATGATTGCATAAACAGCTATAAGTGTTGTGTTTGCACTGTTTGCTTTTTCAAGCTGAGCTTTTCCTGTTGAATTAGGATCATTGAACAGGTCTTCGTATTCAAGAAGATAATTGTATCCCTTGTCATACATTGCTTCTGCCAAATCAACCATATCGGTATCATCAATATCTTCATTTACCTTACAGGCTTTTACATAAGCAGCCAAAGCAGCATATCTGTCGGCTAAATCTTTACTATCAGCAGAAATATCTTCGCCATTATCAGACTTAGCCTTGATTTTATCGTACAAAGCATCAATTGCCTGGAGTTTTTCTGGTTCATATTCTTTAACACCTGAATCCAAGGCAAGTTTTCGAGCATCATCTATGCCTTTAAGAGCGGCACCATTATCTACCTTTGCTGGTTCTGGCTCTGGCTCTGGCTTAGGTGTTTCAACAACAGGAGCTGGCTTTTCTGGTTCCTCCGGAGCAGGTTTTGACCCACAGGAAATACAGAAAAAAATCAGCATCGCAGAACAAATCATCATTACGACTTTTCTCATAACATCCTCTCGTTTTAATTAGTTTTTTATATATCCTTTTTAAAAGAAATATATGCGTTTTTATAAGTCTATAGCATTTTAAAAAAGTGTTCTATAGAGGAAGAAGTTAATCTCACAAAAAATGATTTTTTGTCATTAATACAGTCTCAATTATAACCCATAATTCGCAATTTTGAAAACATATTTTATTGTTTTGTGAAAAATCTGTGCTAAAATAATAATATACGTTGTATCACTGTTTATTTTTGATAAAAAAAGTGAGGACTTGCTATGGCTGATGATTTTTCTTATGAAATAGTCAAAAACATTGGAACTATTTCGGAAGGTAAAGGCGGATGGAACCTTGAGTTGAATCTTGTTTCCTGGGGCGGAAGACCGGCAAAATACGACATAAGAAGCTGGTCACCAGACCATCAGAAGATGGGAAAAGGCGCAACTTTTACTCAGGAAGAACTTATTGCACTTAAAAATCTTCTGAATAGTTCAGAACTTGAGCAGTAGCTCCTTTTTTAACAACAATCTCATAAAGCATTTTTTGAAGAATCAGATTTTCTACTGCTGCACCACCGGCACGAATCTCCATATCGGAAGAAGCAAGTATTGCAAGAATCGCAGTAACCTGGCCGGGTGTCCATATTTTTGCAGCATTTCTGTACTGTTTCTGCATTGTAGTTGCATAAAAGCCGTTTCGTTTTAATGTATCATAATCGGGAGTATAACCATTCGGGCAGATGCTGTGCCACAAAGCAAGCTTTCTAAAGCAGTAAGCAAGTCCCGCAATTAAAGAAACAGAGTTTTTATCCTTAGAAAGGCTTATTTTCTGCAGGATTGTAAGCGCGCCTTCAAAACGTTTTTCTACGGGGTCGGCGGCATTAGAAATGCGGTTGAACAGCGTAAAGGCGGTTTCTTCGCGGTTATTTATAAGAACGGAGTCTACATCATCGCTTGTAATAACATGGTCTTTGGTAAAAAGCACAAAAAAGCGGGAACATTCATTCTTTAAGGCTTCGGTGTTGTTTTCTACCATTTCCAAAATAAGCTGGGCGGCATCTACTTCTATAGAAAAGCCGTTTTTCTGGAAAAAGCTCTGAACCCACGGCAGCTTGTTCTTTTCATCCATTTCCCAGAAGGTCTTTTTATTTGAAGTGGGAATCAGTTTATCAAGCTTTGAATTAACAGAAGTTTCATCGGAAACAAGAATGAGGATTGAAGAATCCGAATCATCACTGGACCCTGCTGAATCACCTGAACCTGAACCGTTTGACTCCTGCACGGAAGAAATCCAGTCGGAAATCATCGCAATATCATCTTTTGTCTTAATAAGCTCGGCATTTTTACAGACAACGCAGGTGGCAGAACAGAAAAGGGTGCCGGAATAAAGGATGTTTAAAACTTCTGCAAGCGGAGTTTCCACAAGATAATAAAGGTGCTCATCAACATCACCGTATTTTTTTTTGAGAGAAGCCTTAACTTTTTCAATTGCCTCGCCCCGCAGACCAAACTCCGGGCCGTTATACAGGTAAACTGGAAATGCCATGTTAGTACTAGTATGTGCGCACAATATTTGAAAGAATACCGACGATTCTTACATCCTGACAGTAAATAGCCTGGAAATCAGGGTTTTCCGGCTGCAAACGTACGCGGGTTGCTTCCTTATAATAACGTTTGAGTGTGATTGCATCATCTATAACTGCAACAATAATCTGACCGTCAACTGCTGTGCTCGACTGCTCAATTACGGCAAGGTCGCCTTCAAGAATACCGGCGTTTATCATGCTTGTACCACGGACACGGAGTGCAAAATAGCTTTTTCCAGGGCGGATAAACGGTTCGGTAAGGTTTACATAACCGTCAAGGTTTTCTTCGCAAAGGAGGGGTTTTCCGGCTGCAACTGTACCAAGGAGTGGAACTTTTCCAACATAAAGCTCTTTTTCCTTATCGCGTACATCCGAAACAACCTTGATTGAACGTGAACGTTTCTGGCACTGTGTCAAATAGCCTTTTTTCTGCAAAGCTGCAATATGGTCCTGAACCGCACGAAGAGAAATGCCAAAATGATCCCCAATTTCCCTCACTGTTGGCGGATAAGCGTTATCTTCCGTAAAATTAGAGATAAACGTAAGAACTTCCTTTTGTCTTTCTGTAATCTGCTTCATGGGTTCCTCCAGTTTTTTTAATATGATTAGGAGGGGGAAGTCTCCCCCTGCGGGCGCACGTTGTTGCGCCCTACCCCCTCTACGGGGCAATATAATTTAAATGGTCACTTTTTCAAGTTACCGGATGTTGGTTCCAGCGGCCCCGTAACGCCCCGGCGTTGTGGGACTTTATGTCATTGTCGGACTTGATCCGGCAATCTAGCAAGCTTTATGGTGTAAAAACACTGCGCTATGGCAACTTTTTTTCTTACGGATAAAACTTGCTGGGCAACTGTCCACTTTTTATTTGTAAAAAACTTTCCTTCGGAAAGTTTTTGTCTATATACACGTGAGGCTAAAAAGCTGCGCGACTGCTCGCTTTTTACCTCACTCTTCCTCGAACTTACTATCGAACAGTTCCTCTATCACGGCGGCGGCTTCGTCTTCGTCGGGGCCTTGGACGTGCATGGTCATTTGGGTGTTGTAGCCGGCACCCATGGCGATGACGCCCATAATGGATTTGGCATTGACAGTGGCATCGTCGCGGGTGAGGGTTATTTCACTTTCAAACTTGTTGGCTGTCTGTGCTATAATTGCAGCAGGTCTTGCGTGAATGCCTGCCCTGTTTTTTACCGTTAAGATTTTTTCAATCATAAATCATTCCTTGCATATATTATAAACTAGTAAGAATCATCATTTCCATAGAAGGCAGTTTTTGCATCACTTGTTTCAAGCCATTTAAGGATATTCTGGTTAAAGTCCTGAGCGGAGTTGTAGCCCATATCCTTAAGTCGCTCGTTCATAGCGGCTGCTTCTATAATAATAGGAAGGTTTCTTCCCGGTCGTACAGGAATCTCTATCATAGGGATTTTTACACCTAAAAGCTCCCTGTACTTTTGCTCCGTACCAATTCGGTCGTAAGCTTTTGCCGAATCCCAGTCTTCAAGCTGAACAATAAGCTGCACTTCCTTCTGGTTTCGAATGGCACCAACACCATAAAGCTGGGAGATATTTATAATTCCCAGGCCTCGTATTTCCATGTGGTGACTTATTAATGTGTTTGCTCCACGCCCCAAAAGGGTGTTTCCGTTTACACATCGAATCTCAACAATATCATCTGCTACAAGACGATGTCCTCGTTCAACAAGCTCCAGTGCCGTCTCGCTCTTTCCAACGCCAGAATGACCGGTCAGAAAAATACCTATACCGTAAACCTCAACAAAAACGCCGTGCATTGTCTGATGAGGTGCAAAAATATTAGAGAAAACTCGTATTATTCTGCTTAAAAACTCGGTGGATGTCAAATCGGTTTGAAGAATAGGACAGCAATTTTCTTCGGCAAAGGCCCTGAATTCTTCAGTTGGTTCAAGATTGTAGGTAAAAACGCAGCATGGAATCTCGTGCTGGAAAAAAGTTTCAAGAGTGTCTGTGGTTTTGTCATGATGAAGCTTGTTCAGGTAGGCTGTTTCACCGCGTCCGAATAACTGGACTCTGGTATGACCGAAATTTTCATAAAAACCGCTCAAAGCAAGCCCCGGACGGTTTATTTCCGGGTTAGTAATGGCTCTTGGTAAACCCCGTCGGCCAGCAATGCACCGTAAATTTAGCGCATCGTGTCCGGACAAGTCCAGTTCGAGCAAATCCAGAACAGTGAATTTCTTTTCAGCCATGGAATTACTATACACATAAGCAGATATTTTTGCAACCCTATAGAAAATTAGTTCACTGAAATCAATTTTTCTAAAAGTAAATAAAAAAATAGCGTTAGGGAGAGGGACGGCTTTCAAAAACACTCTGATGTGCTGCCGCTTTAGCGGCAAACGTATATAATTACAAGGGCACATCAGCGTGTAGCACGCGAGCCGGCCTTCGCAGCACAGCTGCTCGGAGACTCGCTCAAAATGCTCCACAGGAGCATTTTTCCGGCTATGCCGTCGCTCCCTAGGTTTTGAAAGTCGTAACTCGACCGGAAGCTATTTTTTTAGTATAAGTTTACAAAATTGATTTCCGTGAAATTAATTTTGTTTTTTCGGAAAAGCATAGTATACTTTAACAAGTACCTGGCATGTACAGGTCTAATACTTTATGTATATAGAAGAGATTTTTCTTCAAAGGAGCCTTTTATGACAAAAAAAATCGACGCAGTAGGATTTACCCTTGAAAAAAAGCAGTCAGAAATGATTGAAAACAAGCTTAAAAGAATTTCTTACGCAGATGACCTTATAATTGATTTAATAATGAAAGTCAAACACGACAAGGCTTATTCGTTTGATACAACAGTAAACTTTAAATGGGGTCTGGTTGCTCACGTTTCAAGCGACGACTACGATTTCGGTGCCGCCCTGAACAAAACCATGGACCTCCTCGACAACAAAATCAACAAAGAAAAAGAGAAGATTCAGGAGCCAAAAATTTAATTAGCTTATCAGTAATTACTTCTGATTTATAACTGGAAAGACCCTTGTATACCGCGCAAGGGTCTTTTTATTATTTCATTATATTAATGTTTTCAAAAACTATTTAATCCTGATATTTGTGATTACGCACTGATCGCCGGTGAGTGCCGCATAGACTTCCGGTGCTTCCTTTATGATTGTGGTAACACTCTTTATTACAATACCGCCATTTTCTGTAGTTACAGTGATTTTGTTACCTTCGCGCTGGAAATGAACTGTACAGTCGAATCCTGCCTTATTCATTTCCTTCCAGGCCTGCCAGCCGTCAAAGTTTTCGTTTTTGCTTACGGTAATTGTATTTTCCGCAAAATGACTGTCTTCCCAGTTTTCGCCGTCAATTCTTATGCAGACAAAATCCATGTAATTTTTTCCTTTTGGAACTTTATCATCTGCATAAAACAAAGTAACAAAAGGACAATGCCATATAAGTCTTGCATTTGGAAGGCTTTTTGCGTGGAAGCTTATTGTCATTCCATCCTTTACCGGAACTGCCTGTGAAGCTGCACTGCGCCATCCGTCAATCTGAACACTTGGAATATCACCTTCCGGTCCGTCAATATAGCTCACTTCTTCTGCAATTCTATGGATATAATCGCCATTTATAGCTTCTTTTGTCTGGATAAACTCAACATTTGAATAATTACAGTGCTGTCCGGTCAAGCTCAGATAAGAAAAACGCGAATTATCGGCAAGCGCAACTGTAATTGTAGAAATCTGATATGCACATATAAGCTTAATCTGGATATGATCTTTGTATTTTACAACCTCGCCATCAAAATCAATTCCATCCTTAAAGGCTTCTGTAAATTGGTTGTCGCTGAACTTTTCATTTCCGATATTTTCTACCTTTATTTTGCGTGAATCCTTTTTCTGGGCACTGCCGTCAAAATATACTTCTGCAAACTCTGTATAAATCATTTCTTTTGTCTGTTCATCATTATAATGAATGCGGCCATCAAGAGAATCAAACAGAATCATTGTAAAGCAGGAATCTTTCGGTGAAAAACCCTGCTGAACTTTACAGCGAACCTTAAATCGTAAGATTTCTGAAGAAAGACGCAAGCCCTCAGAATAAGCAGAACGGTTTTCTGTACAAATAAGTGTATCTTTTCCGGCAAACTCTGGAACCTGATGTTTTTCCTTCATTTCGTATTCTGTATCAAGATCAATCAAATGGAGCATTATTGTTGCAAAGCCCGGATCAAACTGATACCCAATTCCTTTTACAATTTCTTCGCGCACTTTTTCCTGAGGAATAGGCTCACGGTAACTTCGTTTAGAAGTCATTGCATCGTAAGCATCGGCAACAGCTATAATTCTTGCAATCTCCGGAATATCATCCCCTTTTAAACCATAAGGATAACCACGGCCATCATAACGCTCGTGATGATAATGTGCTGCAATTGAAAGATATGGTGATTTATCAATGCTGGAGAGAATCTGGTGTCCAATTTCGGGATGCTTTTTAATCTCTGCAAACTCTTCATCGGTCAGCTTTCCATTTTTATTGATAATGCTGATTGGAACACCAATTTTACCTACATCGTGCAAAAGCCCTGCAAAATAAACTTCATTACAGTATCTAGGATCTTTTCCTGCATAGTGTGCAATTTTCTGGGCATATTCTGCAACCCGCATTGAATGTCCGTGAGTGTATTCGTCTTTAGCATCTATAGCGTTTGCAAGAGCTGTTGCTGTCTGTTCAAACAAAAGCCTTATATTGCTCTGTTCATCTTTAAGAATCTCTATTTCGCGGCGCTTTGCTTTT
>JAEETM010000125.1 GCA_016290335.1 Treponema sp.
TCACAGCAGGAGCACGGTTGTTTGGTTGCATGTTTACCTCATGCAGTAATGGTTCAGGTGGCGTCGGAAATGGAGGTGAGGAAAACGACCCTGATTTAAAGTATAAAATCAATATTGTAGAATCAGAAAATGGTTCTTTTTCTGTAGACCAGACAACAGAAATCGAAAAAGATGATTATGTTTTTATCAAAGTATTTCCTGATAAAGATTATAAAGTCGCTTCTGTAAATGTATACGAATCCAATCGTACAACATCTGTGACTGTTAAAAATAATGTATTCAAAATGCCTAGTGATGATGTTTATATCAAAGTTACATTTGAAGCTATAACTGAACCTCAGAAATACAGTATAACTCTAACAGGTTGTACAGCAACTACAATCCTGGCAGCAGAAGGTGAAACTGTTACCCTTACTGCTGATATTTTGGAAGGCGGTATATTCGATGGCTGGAAATCACTTAGTGGAGATGTTACTTTTAAAGATCAGATGGCAGAAACAACAACTTTCAAAATGCCAGCTAAAAATGTTAGTGTAATGGCCGCGTTTGTTATTCTTAAACCTCACAAAGTAACAGTAGAAAATGGAACAGCAGATCCATCAAAAGCTAGACCTGGAGAAAAGGTTACAATTAAAGCAAATCCAACAACAGAAGATCAGATGTTCCACAAATGGGAATCAAATGAATTGCAAGAAGATGAGTTCGATAGCATCAATTCTGAAACAACAACCTTTATTATGCCAGATACAGACGTTCTTGTTAAAGCCACATATAAAGAGTTTGATCCTTCTACACTTATTGGTACTAAGAGATATGGAATACTTCCACTTGATATAGTATTCATTGATGGTTCGGCTACACCATACTCAGATGACCTTGAACTTACAGACGAACAGAAAAAATTAGTAGCAGGTATTATTGTTGGACAAGATGTTGATACTAAGACAGGCAGAGTTGTTGTGTATGGTATTGGATTGGCTCAAGATTCTGGACTCAAATGGTGTGATAAGAATGCAAGTGCTTATAAAGTTAAAGTTGAAACAATTGCTACTAGTCTTCCAAAGGATTATAAAGCTACACAGCCACCTAGTTCTATGTCATCATTTAAAATGGACGGTGATACAGATGGTACAGACAACCTTGAACAAATATCTGCATACCTTAAACAAAAAGGTCTTACAGATGATACTGAAAATCCAGAAATGTATCCTTTATTCTACTTTGCTAAAAACTATAAGGAACAATCAAAAGCTAATGTAAAAGGAACAAAATATGAAGAAGGCTGGTATATTCCAACAGCAAGGGAAATGTTCTTTGTCTATTTATATAAGGATGGTCTTAACAAGGCTCTTAAGAAATGTGGTGGAGACGCAATAAAGAGATATTATCAAACATCTAATCAGTCAGCAGGAGATTATGTCTATCAAAGCTTGTATACTTTCCTTGATACAGCAGAAAGTGCATATACTAAATTTGCTGTCATTGATACTAACAAAGATTCTCCTGAGAATTATTCTGCTACATATAGAGTGCTTGCAATGCGCAGGTTTTAGTATCACAAGATGATGATTAATAAAAATAGTTAGCCCTTCCTTTCTGACCCTGAATCTAATTCAGGGTCAGATTTTTTTGTTTCATTAAACTAACGTCTTTTAGTTACTTAAAATTTCTAAAAAAGTTTTAGAAAAATTTTAGATTTCTTGAATAAGCTATAAAAAAATAATTTTATCCAAAAACGGAGGACAAAATGAAATTAAAAAAGCTATTAGTAACAGGCTTAATTTTTAGTTCAGTCATCATGTCAAATGTATTTGCAGAAGATGCAGACCATTCAAAACTCTTTCCAGATTTTTCCAAGGGTTTTGAGTTTGACATGAATAATCTTTATGTTGGGGCTGAAATCCCTCTTGCATTCCCAGTAGGATTTCTCGGTGATAAAAAAATTGCAGGCGGCGGTTCGGGCTTTGCACTGGAAGCAGGCTACGACTGGGACGGTTGGCTTGCAGGAATCCATTTTGAATGGAGAAGCAACAAAGACAACGGCAACATGATGAAGTCGCTCAAAAATACCTTCTTCACAATTGAAGTTTCAAAATTGTTAGGAAACGAAATCCTTCCTTTCATGCCAGACTTCCTTGACCTGCGTGCAACAGCCGGAATTGGTATTGATGCAATAAACGCAGTTTACTACCCTAACGACCTTTACAAAAAGAACAACGTAACAGTAGCCGGAAAAAGCGCAGCCATGGTAACAAACCTTGGAGTAGAAGTTGAATACAACAAAATTGATAAGGTAATTCCTTATGCAGGCCTCGACTTCAACTTTGCAGGCGACAAGGGTGGTATGTTCGTTCACACTTCTCTCAACGTTGGAGCACGAACAACCCTCAGCAGAATCAAAGGACCAAAACCAGAAGGAAATCCTGGAGTCACAGTAAAAACATCTCCAGCCTTCTTCACCCCAGACGGCGACGGAAAGGCAGACGAGCTCACCTTCAAAATCACTACAAGCTATCAGAAGGATGCACAGCCTAAATCCTGGAAGATGGACATCTTTGATGAAACAAGCGGAAAGTCAAGCGTAATCAAATCATACTCAGGCGAAGGCGTTCCACCAAAATCAATCGTATGGAAAGGCGACAGCGACAAGAAAAACTTCAGCCCATCATCAGCAACAGAATATAAAGTTGTACTTACAGTTGAAGATTCACTCGGAAACAAGAACGTAACAGAAACAACTGCAAACATCGGTATTCTTGTAGAAAAGCTTGACGACGGCTCACTCCGAATCCTCGTAAACTCAATCAAGTTCGATGCAAACAAAGCTACGTTCGACACCCTTTCTGCAAAGGACAAGAAATCAAACGAAACTACAATCAAGATGGTTGCACAGGCACTCAAGAAGTACAAGCAGTACAACGTAATCGTAGAAGGACACGCACACAACGTTTCAAGAACAGAAAAGGAAGAAACCTCAGAGCTTATTCCTCTTTCTCAGGAACGCGCAGATGCAATCATGAAAGTCCTCGTTGACGAAGGCGTAGATGCTTCAAAGCTTACGGCAGTTGGCAAGGGTGGAAGGGAACCTATTTCAAGCGAACCTTCAAAGAACCGTCGCGTAGAGTTCAAGCTTGTTTCACGCGGCCTGTAATTCGTGTTAGTTCATCCTAATTAAAATTAGCAGATACTAACTGATACAAAAAAATATTTAATCAAAAATAAATATAGGAGAATATGAAAATGAAAAAAATTGCAAGAGCATTAGGTATTCTGTTATTGGTAGCCTTCTCTTTCAGTTGTTCAAACTTGTTTGATGAGAAGAAGTATAATTCAAGTACTCTAGAAAAAGATTCCGGAAAAGGTGGCGGTGGCAATGGCGGTTCCGGTGGTTCTGGTGGAAACGGTGGATCCGGTGGTAACGGAGGTTCTGGTGGTAATACATATGTTAAACCAGAAACCTATTTAACCGGCATAACCGATACACGTTTTTACGAAGTATACACTGCAGAAGCAAAACTAGACTCTTATATTGTTGGTGAGCGATTACAATTATCTGCGAATTTAATGACCGACAAAGGCTTTGATGTACAATCTCAATTAGACGCAAAAGTAACTAAAGTAAATTATGTTACGATTGAACCACGAAATTATACAATTCCATTAAATATTTTATTTGCAACAAATGATTCCAAAGAAATTCCATTATATAGTGCTACTCTTCATAATATTGCCGAAGGAACTACAGTACAATTAGGAACACAATTTATAATTATTGGAGTAAGTGAATATGGTGTCCTTGCAATAAATTGTAGAGATGGTATTGTTAACAATGCAACAGAATTTATTACCTTCTTCTGTACTAAAAAAGGTATTGAACATTATTTTGCCGGAAAGAAAAATGGCTGGTATACATTCTATATAGAAGATGTTAATTTTAAATATAAATATCCAACCGAAGAAGAAATAAAACTTGAAGTGAAAAAGATTATACAACCTGATGGAGGCGATAACGGAAGTTCAGCTTCAGAAACAAAAACCATCACAGTTGTACAGCCAAAAGGTGCAATTATTGATTGTGAAAAAAAAGCAAAATCAGGAGATTCAGTTCATGTTTATATTACCGTTGGCAAAAATAAGTTTAAGAGCCTTACTGTAAAAACTGAATCAGGTGGATCCCTTTCAACAATTCAGCTTATGGAAGAAATAGCACAATTACAATATATGTTTGATATGCCAGATTCTAATGTTACAATTACAGCCGATATTGTTGAAGTACCATCCGGAGATTTTGTACGAGTAAATGGTGGAACAGTAACAGGACCTATAAATAAATCATCTGTATTTATTGATAAACGTACTTTGACAATTCCAACAATGGAAGTTTGCTCTCACGAAGTAACTGTAGGTGAATTTTCAAAGTATTGTAGTGATGTTCGTTATGACGATTATGCTATTGATGACATGAATCAACGTGCAGCTTTCGATATATCTTGGAATGATGCAATTTTATACTGTAATATGCGCTCGATTGCTGAAAACTTAACTCCTGTATATAGTTATGATGGAGAAACAGATCCAAACAATTGGCCAGGTATTCAAGATAAAAACGGACTGTTACCACCATCAGACGCAGAAACTTGGAAAGCCATGAAATACGACACAACAGCAAATGGTTACCGCCTGCCAACAAGCGCTGAATGGGAATATATTGCCCGCGAAGGTAATAACGGAAAATTCCCAACTGTTCAAACAAAATACAGCGGATACGATAATATCGAATTAGTAGCCTGGTATAAAAATTCTGAAAAAGATCCAAATGCAAAATTCATGAGTATTCCTTACGTAGTAGGACAGAAAAAACCAAACGAACTTGGAGTTTATGATATGTGCGGTAATGTGTCAGAATGGGTTTGGGATGTTGCAGTTGAGCCGTTACCTAATACACCAATAACTGGAGCTACTACTATTACAACTTCACGCTACAAACGCGGTGGTAATTATTTTTCAGACGCAAAAGAATGTAGCTTAGAATATAAGAGTGATATATCATACTACACTCAGTCTGTAGGAAACGGAAGAGACGGTTTCCGTGTAGTACGCACAGTTTTTGACTAAATCTACAATTTAGCTAAACCATCAAATTAAAAAACCTTGGACTGTCCGGGCAAACAAAAAGCCCTTCATGCTCGGACGGTCCTTTTTTTTAAATTCCTTAATTTTTTAGCTGTAAAAATTCTGTGAAAATTTCAGATTTTTTTTAGATTTTTTATTTAGACTCTTAATGTAAACAAAAAAAAATAACGTGTTAAATACACGAAAAAACACAAGGAGTTTATTATGAAAAAGATGAACAAAGTTTTGGCGCTTCTCACAGCAGGAGCACTGATGTTTGGTTGCATGTTTACCTCATGCAGTAATGGTTCTAGCGGAGATGAAAGTGGCAATGGAAGTGGTAGCGGCGGAACTGGTGGCGGATATCCAGGAAAAGTACAAAGACCTGATAATGAATATGTCTTTTATGGTCCAGATAGAATGTCTTCTGATGGTTCTGGTGTAGTGACACGAACTCAGTTTACATATACCTACACAACACAACCAGATGGAAATTTTCAATTAGTTATATTAGAAAAGTATAGCGGAGAAAAAACAACTGAAACTGGTCACTATACATTAAAAGGTTCTATATTACAAGTAGGTGGTTTAAGAAACGGTGCAACATATACTCAATTGTACTTGATTGGAAACAATCATGTTCTTAGAGAGTTAACCGATACAAAATATACTTTTACCCTTACTGATAATAAAGGAAATTCCGTTGATTATGACTTTTATGCAAATGCGAACTTATCTTTCAAAATTACTTATAAAGATAAAACATCAAAGCTATCTTCCGGTACTTACTATATTGACGGTTCAACAATCATCACCACAAATCAGGATGGAGAAATCATAGCATATACAATCGGCGAAAATGATACTCTTACAATGATTATCCCTCCAGAGGAAGAAAAACCTGCTGAACCAAAAGATTACCAGGTAAGCTGGTCTTTTTATTCGAAACCAGAAGGTCTAGAAAGAAATGTTCTTACACAAGTAAAGGATTTAGAGTTTCCTGCCTTGATAGATGACGCAACAGCTACTGATACATACTTTATAAATGGTGGAACACTTAAAGCAACTGGTACCTGGCAGTTTAATTATGATCGTATTGAAACACCGCTTGTTCCTGGTGCTACAATTAATGATGCAAAGAACTGGACTTCTCGAACAGATACAAGCTATCTGACATTAACACTCACAAAAGATATTTCAGAGGGTCATTTTGAAATCCTTGCTTTCGATTTCAATCGAGATCGAAACTCATTCTTTGCTGTTCTTAATAGTAATAATGAAATCGTTTTTGGAGTAAGCTACCTAGTTGATATGTCTCACGATGATAGGTATAAAAAGCTTGATCTTACTGCAGGAACATATACAATTGCAATGAACGGTGCAGCTATACATTATTTTGATGGTAAAGTTAAAGAGTAATTTCTAAAACCATCACCGCAGGCGAATTCATTTCGTCTGCGGTTTTTTTTTGCTCTTTTTAATTTGCTTCATTAAACTAACGTCTGTTAGTTACTTAAAATTTCTAAAAAAGTTTTAGAAAAATTTTAGATTTTCTGAATAAGCTATAAAAAAATAATTTTATCCAAAAACGGAGGACAAAATGAATTTAAAAAAGCTATTAGTAACAGGCTTAATTTTTAGTTCAGTCATAATGTCAAATGTATTTGCAGAGGATGCAGACCATTCAAGGTTATTACCGGATTTTACAAAAAAATTTGATTCAGCTAATCTTTATTTTGGTTTGGAAGTTCCTTTTGCATTACCAGTTGGTTTTACCGGAGATGAAAAAATCGCCGGTATTGGTGCCGGAGTTGCCTTAGAAGCTGGCTACGATTGGGACGGCTGGCTTGCAGGAATCCACACAGAGTTCAGACACAATATAGACAACGGAAACTTTATGAAATCTCTGAACAATACTTTTATTAGTGTTGAGATTTCTAAACTGTTAGGCTCTTCTATCATTCCTTTTATGCCAGATTTCCTGGATTTACGTGCAACTGCAGGATTTGGTCTAGACTTGGTAAACTCAACCTATTATCCAAATGAAGAATTTAAAAAGAATAATGTAACGATAGAAGGAAGCGGCGCATCTACAGTAACTAATTTCGGAATCGGCCTTGAATACAACAAGCTTGAAAAAATCATTCCTTATGTAGGATTTGATATTAATCTGACTGGAGACAAGAGCGGAGCATTCGTTCATTCTTCAGTTAATATTGGAGCCAGAACAACACTCCGAAGAATAAAAGGACCTGAACTTGAAGGAAATCCTCAGGCTTCAATAAAACCTAATTCTGATTTCTTCACTCCTGACGGCGACGGAAATACAGACACCCTTACATTCAAAATTACTACAAAATATCAGAAAGATGCACAGCCAAAAGACTGGAAAGTTGAAATCATAAGGGAATTCGGCGAAAGATCAATTGTTATCAAAACATATTCGGGCGAAGGCAGACCTCCTAAATCTTTAGTATGGAATGGAGAAAGCGATATTGAAAAATTCAGACATTCATCTGCTGCTGAATACAAAGTAGTGCTTACTGTAGAAGATTCTCTTGAAAACGTAAATAAAGTTGAAACAACTGCAAACATCGGTATTCTTGTAGAAAAGCTGGAAGACGGTTCCCTCAGAATCCTCGTAAACTCAATTAAGTTTGACGCAAACAAAGCTTCATTCGACACTCTTTCACAGAGAGATAAGAAATTGAATGATTTTACAGTAAAGATGATTGCAAAAGCTCTTAAGAAATACAAACAGTATAACGTAATTGTAGAAGGCCATGCACATAATGTATCTGGAAC
>JAEETM010000002.1 GCA_016290335.1 Treponema sp.
TTGACCTTAAATGGTCTGGAAAAAGTCTTGGAATATCCAGAAAACAAGACAAGTTATCAACTGGAACAAAGACAATTGTGCTTCCTGCCGAAAATGACTTTTCCATAATCGATATAAATACAGAAAAAAAGAATACAATCCTTGTAAGCTTTTCAAAGCTGCTTGATTCTTCTCAGGATATAACGTCCTTTATCAGTGTAAAAGATTCAGAAGGTAATAATAAGTCTAATTTTTCTGCATCAATTCACGGTAATACAATTTCCCTTTTCAGTGATTCTGACTGGGCAAATATACGAACAGTTGCTTTTGAACAGGGAATAAAAAGCTCAGACGGCATTTATCTTGCAAAGGCTGATTCTGTAACACTTTCCGATAAGTGGGACATTCCTTCTGTTCGTTTTATGAACAGCAATGTAATTCTTCCTACAACACAAGGTGCTGTTTTCCCAATTGAAACTAAAAATCTTTCCGGCGTAATTGTTCAGGTTTATCAGATTTACGAAAGAAACATAAATCAATTCCTGCAGGATAATGAACTTGATGAAACAAGTAACCTTTATAGAGTTGGCGAGCCTGTATGGGAAAAGAAAATAAACTTTAACTGGGATAATTCAATGCAGAATAAATATATTCCGCGCGGGCTTGACCTTTCTACTCTTGTAAAAAAGTATCCTGGTGGAATGTATCACATAAGGGTTTCTTTCAGAAAAGACCAGATAAAATATGTATGTTCTTATTCACATGACTTTTCTGATTTACCAATGCCGCCTGATACAATAGAAACTTACTCTGTGCCGAATGAACGAAGCAGCTGGGATTATTATGAATCATCAAACAGAAATAGAAACAATTACTGGAATTACAGAAACGACCCGTGCCATCCGGCTTTTTATATTCCACGCTATAATTCATCAAATACAATTTCGCGAAATGTGCTTGTTTCTGATTTAGGTTTGATGGTCAAAAAGGATAATACTGGTACTGTTTATGTAACTGCTGCTGATCTTAGAACAGCTAAACCTCTTCCAAATGTTAATCTGGAACTGATAAATTACGTAGGTTCTGTAATTACTACCGGAAAAACAGATTCCAACGGACAGGCATTATTCAAAACAAAACAGAATGCTTTTATAATTACTGCAAAACTCGGAAATCAAACCTCTTATCTTAAGATTTCTGAAGGTACAAACCTTAGTACAAGTCATTTTGAAATTGGCGGTGAAAAGGTTACCGGTGGACTAAAAGGCTTTATTTATGGAGAACGAGGAGTCTGGAGACCGGGCGACAATCTTTACCTTACTTTTGTTCTTCAGGATACCGACAAATCTCTTCCTAAAGATATTCCTGTAAAGTTTGAGCTTGTAGATCCATTAGGACACACAACAGATACTCAGGTTCTTACAAAATCAGAAAACAATTTCTACCCTATTACTACAAAAACTACAGCCGATGCTCCAACCGGTTTATGGATTGGTAAAGTAACAATCGGTGGAAATACCTGGACACGTAATTTAAGTGTAGAAGCAATTGTTCCAAACAGACTTTCTGTAGAGCTTGATTCCGATACTGGAAAAGTTTCTGCAAACAACAATACCTTTACACTTAAAGGTGCATGGCTTCATGGTGCAAAAACACCAGATTATCAGGCAGATGTTTCTGTTGCCTTCTCTCCTGCAGAAACAACCTTCGACGGCTATTCAGAATATACATTTACAAACATTTCAAATGATATAGATTATTCAAGAAAAGAAATCTGGAAAGGAAAGCTTGATTCTGATTCACAGGTTAAGTTTTATCCGCGTTTTAATCCTGGTGATTATCTTCCAGGCAAGCTAAAAGCTAATTTTTTTTCAAGAATCTATGAACCTTCCGGTGCTTTTTCTACACAGTCAAAAACAATGGATTATTCTCCGTTTACGCGCTATGCAGGAATTAAGCTTCCAAAGGGCGATGCTGCAAGAAATATGCTTCTTACAGATATAGACCATACTGCTGATGTAGTTCTTCTTACGGATGATGGAAAGCCTGTATCTACTGCAACACTTAATTATGCGGTTTATAAGATTGAATGGAAATGGTGGTGGGAAAAAGATGCTTATACAAAAGCTACTCATGTTTCTTCACGCTATTACAGTAAGATTTCTTCCGGTTCTGTTGATATAAATAATGGTAAAGGCTCGTTCACCTTTAAGGTAAAATATCCTGATTGGGGCCGTTATTTAGTAGAAGTAAGTGACGGTTCCTGGGGACATACTGCTTCTAAAATTGTTTACATTGACTGGCCTGGCTGGGCTGGACGTGCACAGGAAGGTGGTACTGGCAGTGCCGCCATGCTTCCTCTTACAGCCGATAAGAAAATGTACACTCCTGGTGATACAGCAAGCATTACCTTTAATTCCAATTCACAGGCTTCTGCATATATCAACCTGGAAAAGAGCGGAAAAATAATTAAATCTATCCGCATAGATACAAAAGAAGGTACAAACGAATATAAGATTCCTATTACTGCAGATATGGCTCCAAACATTTATGTTCATCTTTCTCTTGTTCAGCCGCACATGCAGACCGCAAACAGTCTTCCAATAAGGCTTTACGGACTTATTTCTGTGATGGTAGATAATCCTGCTACAACGCTTGCTCCTGTAATTACAGCTGCAGAAAAAATGGAGCCGAATAAAAAAGCAGCATTCACTGTATCTGAAAAATCAGGAAAACCAATGACCTATACTCTTGCAGTTGTAGATGAAGGACTTCTTGGTCTTACAAACTTCCATGCCCCAGATTTACGTTCACAGTTCTACAAAAAAGAAGCTTCTGAGCTTGAAAACTGGGATATTTACAGATACGTAATAAATGCCTACAGCGGTAAGCTTGAAACTCTGCTTGCAATTGGTGGTTCGGAAGATGTAATTGATGCTTCTAAAAATAATGAAAACAGATTTACACCTGTTGTAAGATATTTTGGTCCATTTACTCTTGGAGCTGGCGAAAAACGAACTACAGAGTTTGACATGCCTTATTACGTTGGTGCTGTACGTGCAATTGTAGTTGCCGGTAATAATGGAGCTTACGGAATGGCAGAAAAAACTGTGCCTGTAAAATCTTCACTTATGGTTCAGCCTGCTCTTCCAAGAACTCTCGGAACTAACGAAACAATTCAGGTACCTGTAACAGTATTTAATGGTGACGAAGCTTCAAAGAATGTAAAGATTCAGCTTACGGCAAGCGGCGCAATTGATTATTCAAAAACAGAAGAAGTTAATGTTCCTGCTTTAGGAAATGTTGTTGTAAACTTCCGCGTTGATACAAATAAGGCCGGTCTGGCTAAGTTTGAAACTATAGCCGAAGACGGAACAAATAAAACACAGTCTTCAATCCCTATAGAAATTAAATCAAGAGGTTCGCCTGTTACTTATAAAAATTACTTTGTTGTAAAACCTGGTGAAGAAACCTCTACTGCTGTACTTTCGATTGTAGAAAAAGGAAGTGAATCATTGAAGGTTGAGCTTTCAACAATAAATCAGATTGATTTCTCTTCACGACTGGAATACCTTGTTCAATATCCTCACGGCTGTATTGAACAGATTACTTCAGGCGGTTTCCCTCAGCTTTATATTCCAGATTTTACAAAGCTTTCTCCAGACAGAATAAATGAAATAAAATCAAATATTATGTCTGTATTTGAACGCTATCCAACATACCAGACTTCTGTGGGTGCTATGGGCTATTGGCCTGGTAATACAACACCTCATGCCTGGGGAACCTGTTATGCCGTTCATTTTATGACAGAAGCTAAAAAGCTTGGTTATACTGTACCGGATGCAGTTTATAATCCTGCACTCGACTGGCTTACTAACTCTGCTGCACAATGGAAGTATTCAAACAATGATGAACCAGACTCTATTCAGGCATACAGACTGTTTGTAATTGCGCTTGCCGGTAAAGCAGATATTGGTGCAATGAACAGGCTTCTTTCTCAGGGCGGGCTTAATAATGATTCAAGAATGCTTTTAGCTTCGGCTTATGCACTTGCAGGAAGAAAAGATACTGCTCAGCAGCTTCTGGATGGAGTAAAAACTGCAGTTTCACCGTATAGAAGTATGGGTAATGATTTTGGTTCTTCCATAAGGGAAAAAGCTATGTATCTGTTTACTGTCAGTCAGATAAATGATGGTAATAAAACAGGCTCTGGAGCTGCTGATACTCTTGCCAAAGAAATTGCTGATATTCTTGCTTCTGACAGATGGCTCAATACACAGGAAACTTCGTGGTCTCTCTTCTCTCTGCTGCCATATTATTCAAGCAAAAAATCAGCTGCTGCAAAATATACAATTTCTAATGCAGTTGAAGAAAAATCAGGAACATTTACTGAGTGCGTAATTACCGAAGAGCTTAATAGTAATTTCGATAGTCCTTTGCAGGATGTAACAATTAAGAACAATGGGGATATTACGCTTTATGGAACTCTGATTTGTTCCGGTATTTCAGAAGCAGGAACTGAACGTGTGGAAGCCAGTGGAATTGAATTGATTATTGATCGTCTTGATTCACTCAAAAATATTAAGCCTACGGATGAAATAACTATAAAAGTACGCGTTAAGAACAACAGCAGAAAAGACCTTAAGAATCTTGTACTTACTACTCCTACAGGAACCTGTTTTGAATATGCAAATGAAAGACTAAGTAATTCAAGCTATAAAGCTTCAAATTATACTTACCAGGATATAAGGGATGATTTAATCTATACATATTTTGATTTGTCTAATGGTTCAACTACTGACTTTTACTTTAGGGCAAGTGCTGCATACAGCGGAAACTTTATAGTTCCTGCAATTTATGTACAGGCAATGTATGACGATTCAATAAAAGCAGTTTCTCCTGGCTTTAAGGTAAATATGCTGAATTAAGCAATGAAAAAGTTTGGATTGCAAAAAAATGATAATCACAAAAAAGCAGCAGTAAGAATTATCTTTCTCTGCTTGCTTGTGATTTTTATTGTCTTGGTCTTTTTACTACCTTCTCTTCTTCTTAAAAAATCGCGTGATTATTCCTATGCAGTTTATGATAAGGATGGAATGCTTTTAGGAGCTCAGGTGGCTTCTGACGAACAGTGGCGATTTGAGCCCGGAGAAGTTCCTCAAAAGTTTAAGGACTGCATCATCTTATATGAAGATAAACGTTTCCGCTATCATTTTGGAATTGATTTAATTTCTATTGGAAGAGCTGTAAAGCAGAATATTCAGCAAAACAGAATTGTTTCGGGTGGTTCAACAATTACTATGCAGACAATAAGGCTTTTGTCTGGTAATCCTGAGCGTACATATACACAGAAAATTAAAGAAGCTTTTCTGGCTGTAATTTTTGAACTGCGGTTTTCGAAAAAAAAGATTCTTGAGCTGTATTGTACTTATGCTCCCTTTGGTGGAAATGTAGTCGGACTTGAAGCTGCTTCATGGAGATATTTTAACAGGTCCCCTCAGGAGCTTTCCTGGGCAGAATCGGCAACGCTTGCTGTATTACCAAACCAGCCGGCACTTGTTTATCCGGGAGCTAATTCAATAATCCTTCTTGAAAAAAGGGACAGCCTTTTGCATAAACTTTATGAAAAGGAAATCATAGACAAAACGACTTATGAACTTTCGCTGCAAGAAAAGCTTCCCGAAAAGCCATATCCACTTCCCGGTATGGCTTCACATTATCTGGAGTTTTTAAAACGGAAGAATAATAAAAATGCAACAAAGTTTTATACAAAAATAGATTACGCTGTTCAAAAAAATACTTCCCGTATACTTGAAAACTGGTCCAGGGAATTAAGCAATAAAGGTATAAATAACGCTGCCGCTTTAGTTCTGGATACTAAATCTTTAGAAATACTTGCTTACTGCGGAAATACGGGTGCTGACGGAAGAAATATGGATTCGTATGCTGTTGATATAATTCAATCAAAAAGAAGCTCGGGCAGTCTGTTAAAGCCTTTTCTTTTTGCGGCAATGCTTGATGCAGGAGAACTTCTTCCAGACCAGCTTGTAATTGATGTACCTACACGAATTGGAAACTATAATCCAGATAATAATATTCCAAAGTACAGCGGAGTTGTTCCTGCTTCCGAAGCTCTAACCCGCTCTCTTAATATTCCTGCAATCAGGGAGCTTAGAAAATACGGCATAAATAGGTTTTTAGATATTCTACGCAAATGTGGTTTTACAACTTTTACACGCACTTCTGATGAATACGGCTTGCCTCTTATTCTTGGCGGCGGCGAAATTAAAATGACGGAAGCGGCTGTGGCATACGCAAACTTAATGAATAAAGCGCAGGATTTGCCTGTGAGTTCTCCTTTTTCTACAGGAAGTGCATGGATTACAATTGATGTTCTTTCTACCGGAATACGTCCTGATGATGAAGCAAACTGGCAGAAGTATTTAAACTCAAAGCAGATTGCCTGGAAAACCGGTACTTCAAACGGTAACCGCGATGCGTGGGCAATAGGAACTACACCTGAGTTTACGGTTGCAATCTGGGCGGGAAATGCATCTGGAAAAGGTAACCCGGATTTAAAAAGCGTTTCAACTGCGGCCCCAATTTTATTCGATGTATTTTCATCACTGCCGCAAACTACATGGCCACAGATTCCTTACCAAAAAATGGTTTTTCAAACAGTTTGCGCTCATTCCGGTTATGCAGCTGGTCCTAACTGTACGGAAACAAAAACAATATTCAGGTCTAAGGATGCTGTAGCTCCTGAACTTTGTCCTTACTGTACAACCGTTTCGTTTACCCCGGACGAAAAGTACCGTGCCACCGCAGAAGACCTTATGGGAGAACAAGCTGGTATCTACAATGGAATGGTGCCGAAAATCAAAAAGTGCTTTGTACTTCCGCCAAATCTTGAATACTGGTACAAAAATAATAATTATTCGTATATTACTTTACCAGATTTTGTCCCATGGCATACTTCCGAAACAAAAGACAATATAAGCATAGTTTTTCCTGAACCTGGGGCCAAAATCATCATTCCAATTGAACTTGATGGACGCCAGGGCGAAATTGTAATGCAGGCTGCAGCCCGTTCTTCAGAAACAATTATTTACTGGGATATAGACGGACAATACATTGATCTTACAGAAAAAAAGCATGAGGTTTCATTAAATCTGGAGCCAGGCAGACATATCCTTACCATTACCGATAACAACGGAAATATTTTGAGAAGAAGCTTTGAGGTTTTGGAATCGTAAAAGTCTTAGGCTGTTTTAGCTTAGTCTTCTACCTTCAGCACTTCGCGTCTATACTTAGTTCCGATTTCTGTAAGCTTGAACTTCTGAATCTTACCTGAACCAGTCATTGGGAACTCGTCCATAAACATAATGAGCTGAGGCCACTTAAACTTAGAAAGCTTGTCGCGGCAGAACTCAATTACATCCTGTTCTGTAAGTTTTTGTCCTTCGTGCAGAATGATAAAGGCACCGGTAATTTCGCCATAGCGCTCAGATTTTACAGCGGCTACCTGAATGTCTTTAATTTCTGGCATTTGAATAAGGAACTCTTCTATTTCACGAGGATAAATATTTTCACCACCACGGATAATCATATCTTTAATTCGACCTGTGATGCGGAAGTTACCGTTTTCGTCTTTTACACCAAGGTCACCGGAATGAAGGTAACCGTTTTTATCGATTGTTTCTGCGGTAGCTTCAGGCATTTTGTAATAGCCCTTCATAACATTCCAGCCCTTACAGCACATTTCACCCTGCACTCCAACAGGACATTCCTTGCCAGTTTCCGGATCTAAAACCTTTACGTCAATTCCTTCAAAGGCATCGCCAACAGTTGTTGCCTTTACTTCTACACTATCATTCCAGTGACTCTGAGTCATTCCAGGGCTTGATTCCGTTAAACCATAAACAGAAGTGATTTCCGGCATGTGCATTTTTTCAATAACAGTTTTCATCAGCTCTACAGGAACGCCTGAACCAGCCATAATACCGGTTCGCAGAGAAGACATATCAAACATGCTGAACATTGGGTGATTCAACTCTGAAATAAACATTGTCGGTACACCATAAAGAGAAGTACATTTTTCCTTTTGAATTGAAGCAAGTGCAACAAGAGGATCAAAGCTTTCCAGTAAAACATGAGTTGCACCATGTGTAAGAACTGCCATAACTCCAAGAACAATTCCAAAGCAATGGAAAAGTGGCACTAAAAGGCAAAGTCGGTCTGCGGCAGTGTAACGCATTCGTTCACCAATAATAAATCCGTCGTTGATAATGTTTCGGCTTGTAAGCATAACACCCTTTGGGAAGCCTGTTGTACCGGATGTATACTGCATGTTTACAACATCATGCTGGGTAACTTCGCTTTCTATTTTGTGGATTATTTCAATGTCAACGTGCTGGCCAAGTAATAAAAGCTCTGGTGTAGAATAAAGGCCACGGAACTTTTCCGGTCCCATAAATACTACATTCCGCAGGCATGGGAAACGCTTAGATTTAAGACAGCCGCGTTCATATTCATCAATTTCCGGAACAAGCTCTTTAATCATTGCAACATAATTTGAATCCTTTATACCGTCACAGAGACACAAAGTTGTTAAATCTGCTTGTTTTACAAGATATTCAAGCTCGTGTAATTTGTAGCTTGTATTTACAGTAACTGCTACCGCACCAAGACGTGCACACGCAAACATATAAGTAAGCCAGTCAGGAACGTTGGTAGCCCAGATTCCTACGTTATCACCCTTTCGAACACCAATTGCATATAGACCGCAAGCCAAATCATCAACACGCTTGTCAAACTGTGCATAAGTAAAGCGTAAATCGCGGTCTGCATAAACCATAAACTCCTGGCTGGGATTTTCCTGTGTTTTTTGTCTTAATAATTGGGATAAAGTTAATTCAATCATATAGTAAGTTTAAATAAAATAACTTAAAATATCAATAGGTTTCTTTATTATTTATAAAGATATTTAATATAATTAAAGTTTATCAACTATTATCTTTCACTTTTAAAGTGCATTTTTCCAATAATCGTTATATAATTTTACTATGAAAGAACGAAAAAATCTTTTTGAACAGAATATTCTGGTTGTTGATGATGAAGCTGTAAACAGAGAACTGCTTGGTTCAATTCTTGAAGCTTCATATAAAATCATTTATGCAAATAACGGTGAAGAAGCCCTTGAAATAATAGAAAAAAAAGGAAATCTTATTTCACTTGTACTCTTAGATATATTAATGCCTGGTCTTTCTGGTTTTGATGTTTTGGAAACCATGAAAACTAAAGGCTTTCTTTCAAAAATACCGGTAATTGTTCTTACCTCAGAAAAATCAGCAGAAATACATAGTCTTGAACTGGGAGCCGCAGATTTTCTTACCAAGCCTTACGATTTACCTGAAGTTATTCTTGCAAGAGTCTCACACGCCATACAGCTTTTTGAAAACTCCCGTCTTATTAAGGCTACCGAGTTTGATAAACTTACAGATCTTTATAGCCCGGACTTTTTTATGGAATATGCTCTGCAATATGACGAAAGAAATCCTGAGCTTATTATGGATGCACTTGTAATTAATTTTACCCGCTTCCATCTTTTGAATGAGTTAAAAGGCCGTAGATTTGGAGATAAAGTTCTTATTGCAATTGCTGATGGTATACGCAGTGTTATTCTTTCTTCTGGAGGAATTGCCTGCCGTTATGATGCAGACACTTTTTATGTTTATATGCCTCACGCTGAAAACTATCAAAAGCTAATTGAAACAATAAATGAAAAGCTTTCTGATTTACTTAAAACTACAGAATTACGTCTTCGTGTTGGTGTTTATACAGATACTTCCCGCTCACTTCCTATAGTTCAGAGATTTGATAGAGCACTTCAGGCCTGTAATCAGCTTAGAGGAAAAAAAGGTGGAGATTTTATTGTATACAGCGACGAAATGGCAGATAAAGAGGTTTTTGCAGCCCATCTTCTTGAAGATTTTGAAGCAGCAATTCAGCAGAAACAGTTTAAAGTAAACTATCAGCCAAAGTTTAATATTACTGGCGAAAAACCTGTTCTTTGCAGTGCAGAAGCTCTTGTAAGATGGGAACACCCAAAGCTTGGATTTGTCCGCCCTGATTTATTTATTCCACTTTTTGAAGAAAACGGCCTTGTAACAATTCTTGACCAATATGTTTGGGAAGAAAGTGCTAAGCAAATCAGATGCTGGAAGGAAGAGCTTGGAGTTACAATTCCTGTTTCCGTAAATGTTTCTCGTGTTGATATTAATGCACCTGAAACTCCGGATTTTATTGCCCGAATTGTAAAAGAAAATAATCTGCTTCCTTCAGAATATCATCTTGAAATTACTGAATCTGCTTATACCGATAACCATGATAAAATTATTGAAGTTGTTAACAAAATGCGACAGCTTGGCCATAAAATTGAAATGGATGATTTTGGTTCCGGCTACTCTTCTCTGAATATGCTTACAGATATGCCTATTGATGTAATTAAAATGGATAAAGCCTTTATCAGAAACATTCAGCCTGGAAATAAAGCAATGCGCCTTGTAGAGCTTGTACTTGATATTGCAAAATACCTTGAAGTTCCTGTTGTTGCAGAAGGTGTTGAAACAGAAGACCAGCTCAAGCTTTTAAAGGATGCCGGCTGCGACATAATTCAAGGCTATTATTTTTCTAAACCTATTCCACCTTCAGAAATGTCGAAGTTTGTATAATTACAAAATAATGGAAAGCATAAATTATGAAAAAAAAACTGATTATAATCATTAATTTTTTAATTGTACTTTTTACAATTTTCTTCGTTCTTTTTTATACCAGAAAGCAAAGTACTTCGATTATAGCCTATAACACTGATAACTTCATGACAATGTCAATCGGTATGGAACAGGTAACCACAAATTATCTTGAAGGAGAACAACGCCTTTGCGATTCCTGGGCAGCATGCATCAACAGCCGCAAAATGAATATGACAGAGGCAATGTCTTATTTAAAAGTTGCCCAGCGTATTCAAAATATTTCTGCACACATAATAGAGCTTGATTCATTAACAGGCTATTCCAATAAACCAAAAATCAATAATCCCGATGAGTTCAAGGTTTCTTATAAAGAAATAGACATTTTTTCTTCCCTGAACGAACTGCTTGGAAAACAGGATCAGGTACGCGTAACCCGTTCCTATACAAATCCAATGAATGGAGTTCAGTCAATTGCCTTCTGTGACCTTCTTGAGCTTAGAGTTGATGATGAAGATGATGCAGAAGCCTCCGCAAGCGAAATTAGTACAAGTAAAAGTAAGACTGCAAAAACAGAACGCGCAGTACTTATGAGGGTAATTCCTATAGATGTACTTGCAAGTAAATGGGTATTCCCGTCAGAAAAATACGTCGATGCACAGATTTCCATAATTGATAGAGATGGAAATTATATCATAAAAGGAAAATCCTTTAAAAACTCTAATTTTTTTGAGTTTTACAAATCTTATAATCAGATTAATAAAGATGATTTTGCCAACCTAAAAGAAAAGATTCACGAAACCGGTATGTTTACAATGCAGAACTCAAAGGCAGAAAGCTGTCTTATAGTTCATGTACCCATTAATACTTCCTTTGACTGGACTTTAATCACCTATATTCCTATGACAGACATAACTAAAAATAATATAGACTGGCTTTTAGTTATTGTTGTTTCTATATGTTTGATTATTCTTTTAAACTTTGACCTTGTAGTAATTATGCATTACAACAGGAGTCTTGCCGCATCCGCTTCTGCTGCAGAGGCTGCAAACAAAGCTAAAACAGATTTCCTTTCTACAATGTCTCATGATATTCGAACACCAATGAATGCAATTATAGGCCTTACAACTATTGCAGAAAAAAATGTCCAGGATTCACAGGCTGTTTCAGATAACCTCAGGAAAATTAAGCTTGCAAGCAATCATCTCTTAACACTTATAAACGATATTCTGGATATTTCTAAAGTTGAACGAGGAAACTTAAGTCTTTCACCAGTTATTTTTTCTATTGTTGATTCTGCCGAAAATCTTGTAAATATCTCTCAACCCATGGTCCGCCAAAAAAATATTGATTTCAGATTCAGAAGCAAAAATATAAATTATGAGTATCTTTATGCAGACCAGCTTCGAATAAATCAGATTTTTATTAATATTCTTTCCAATGCTTTAAAGTATACACCAGAAAATAAACAGGTTTATGTTGATTTATGCGAAGAAGCAAGCCAAAAAGAAAATCATATTAAGCTTATTTATAAGGTTGCAGACACAGGAATTGGAATGTCGCAAAGTTTTATGGATATTATGTATGAGCCTTTTATTCGTCAGACAGACAGTCGTATTAATTCAATTCAGGGAACAGGACTTGGGCTTGCAATCACAAAAAAAATGGTTGATATGATGGGCGGTACAATTGAATGTAAAAGTACAGAAGGCCTTGGAACAACATTTACGGTAACACTTGATCTTGAACTCTCATCAAAATCGGAAGCCGAACACAAGCTTCCACCAATTGAAGTTCTGGTTATTGATGATGATGAAGTGCTTTTGGAAACTGCCTGCAATACTCTCACAGCACTTGGAGCTAATGCAGAAGTTGCTGAATCAGGCGAAACAGCTCTTACAAAGCTTCTTGCTAAAAAACAGGCCCAAAAATCTTATGATGTTATTATTCTTGACTGGAAAATGCCCGGCATGAGCGGTGTTGAACTTACAAAAAAGATTCGTGAAATTGCAGGTGATGACATATCAATATTGTTAGTTTCTGCTTACGACTGGACTCAGATTGAAGACGATGCTAAACAGGCTGGCGTAAACGGCTTTATTTCAAAACCACTTTTCCGCTCTTCTCTGTTCAAAAAAATCAGCGAAGTTTTGGGACTTGAAGAAAATATAATAACTCAGGAAGAAAATAATTCTGATTTAGCTGATATGAATATTCTTGTTGTAGAAGATATGGATGTAAACTGGGAAGTTATTTCTACCCTGCTTGAAATGTATGGCATTCATAGTCGGCGTGCAGAAAACGGTAAAATTGCAGTTGATATGCTTCGCAATATTCAGCCTACAGATTATGATGTTGTGTTTATGGATATTCAGATGCCGGTAATGAATGGACTTGAAGCAACACGTGAAATCAGAAAGCTGGAAAATCCGTATGCAGCCGGTATACCTATTATAGCAATGACAGCAGATGCTTTTTCTGAAAATGTAGCTGAATGCTTTGAAGCTGGAATGAACGGACATATTGCAAAACCAATAGATATAAACAATGTTATTCGTGAACTTAGAAAAATAAATCAAGCAAAACCAGATTTTGCAAAGAAGGAAGATTATGAAAAATAAATTATTTAAATCAACCCTATTGGGATTAATCGTAATCTGCATTATATCATCTTTTTTTTCCTGCAAAAAGAAAAATGAGGAAACCGTATTCAGTCCTCAATTAGATACTCAGACAAAATGTGAAATTGAAATTGCAGGAAATTATAAAAACTTCGAAGCACTGGAAGCTGAGTTTGACCGTTTTAATGATTTTTATCCGAATGTAGACCTTATTTATACTTATTTAGATAATTATAAAAAATCAATTTCTACATCTCTTGCCGGTACAAATCCTCCTGATATATTCATGACTTTCCCATGGATGCTTGATAAATCAAATTACAATCCACTTTTTGATTACGCAGAAAATCTTTCCAGTCAAAATCTTTCATCAATAAACCAGAAGCTTTTATATCAAATGTCGGACGGTTCAATTCCAATGGTACCGGTTTTTTGTTCTGCCAGCGGTATGCTTGTAAATGAGGATATATTCAAAAAAGAAGGAATCGAAATACCATCGAATTATAAACAATTAATTACTGTCTGCCAGAAGCTTAAGGATGCCGGTTATAAAAGTCCTATTATGTCGCACAATGCTGAAACTTCAATTATGTCTTCTTTGCTTTATCCATATTTTACAAAAGAAGTTATGGAGAACAGGGATGCAATAGAAAAATTGAATGCGCTTGAACCTGAAGCCGGAGAATATATGAGACCGGTGCTTGAATGGATTGAAGACTTTAATAAATATGATTTTATTGATAAAGAGGAATGCAGCAAAATAAAAGACAATTATTCTGCAGTTATAATGCGATTTTTTGAAGGCGATGTTCCTATGATGCTTGCTTCTTCTGATGTTGTTTCAGGTACAAAAAAACGTGAGTCTTTATCAGAAGCCTTTACAAATAATCCTTTTAAGTACCGTTTTTATGCAGTTCCTGTTATGGAAAAAGGAGGAGCTGTACTTGAAGTTCCGTCAATAGAGTTTTCTGTAAACAAAAACAGTAAGAATCTGGAAATGGCAAATGAGTTTATTCGTTTCCTTTTACGCACAGAAGAGCTTAATAATATTGCAAAAGTAAAAGGACTTATAACTTGTTCAACAGATTATTCTTTTGATGATGTTTATGCGCCTATTGGAAAATCAGAACATCTTTATCAGCTGGAAATTGGCCTTTTAGATAATACTTACACCCAGTTAAGATGGGCAGCCTATAAAGTATTTACAGGAAAAATGACTGTTGATGAAGCTGTAAAAAATTACGGTAAGTTTTAGTTTTCTTTCTTTTCCATCAGCATTTCTGCATCTGCACTTCCCTGTCGTAATTCAAGGGATGTATAAGTCTGTGCATTGTCCGGCAATCCTGTGTTTTGTGATGGATTCCCGGTTTTCTTTGCGGAATCGTTTTTCTTTTTAAGAGCCTGCTGAAGCGCCCAGGATGATGAACGATTCATCAGGCTGTAATATTCTTTGTCATCCATGTGTAAGGTGTGTAAGGCCACTGGAAAAATCATGCAGGCGTATATATAACAGCAAGTATTTTCGCAGGAGCTTCACCGTGGCTGTGAACGTGGTGAGCAACAATTGATTCATAATAAATTGAATCACCTGGCTTTAACTCGTAAGTGTCTTTACCATATTTGATTTCTACTTCACCTTCGAGTACATAAATAAACTCTTCCCCCTCGTGAGTAGAAAGTTTTATTTCTTCTTCAGAGCTTGGGAAAATATCAATAATAAATGGATCCATGTGGCGACCAGCTTTGTTCTGAGCAAGTGTGTAAAAATCAAGGTCAGAATTAACTGCATTTCCGCGGTCACTAAAGCGTGTAACTTCCTTTTTATCGGCAGCTCTTGCAACAACTGGTCCAAGATTTTCATCATCATCCATAAAAGTACCAAGGCGAACACCAAGTACACGTGCAATTTTAATAAGAGGTGTAAGGTTTGGAACAAGACTTCCGTCTTCAATGCTTGCAATCTGTTCAACGCTCAGGTTCGTGCGTTCCGAAACATCTTCAATTGAAAGCTTGCGGTTTTCGCGTACAAGCTTTACCTTTGCACCAATTTTATTTTTCTCACTCATATATTTATCCTTTTATTTCGTAATCTCTATTAAAAGCAGCTTCGATTGTAGCAATATTTATGGGATTGAACTTTTTGTTTCTTTCAGAAATTGCTTCGTCAAGCGCATATTCAAAAGGCTTTGGTCCGCTTATCATTCCCGGAATTACCTTTGCAAGACATCCAAGTACAACCATGTTTGCACCGCGCGGATTGTTAGTTTCTGCAGCAAGTTCATTACATGGTAAAGCAAGTGTGCGGATATCTTTGCGTGCCGGAGTAATGTCGATAAGGCTTGAATTGTAAATTAAAAGTCCGCCTTTTTTCAAAAGAGGTTCAAACTTTGTCATACTAGGCTTATTCAAGGCAACTACTACATCAGGATTTTCAATTACAGGAGAAGCAACTTCTTCATCACTCACAATTACAGAACAGTTTGCAGTACCGCCACGCATTTCTGCACCATAAGATGGAATGTGTGATACAAACTTATCTTCGCTCATTCCTGCAAGAGTAAGAATCTTTCCTGCAAGAATAACGCCCTGCCCGCCAAATCCGGCAAAAATTATTTCGGTTGTCATTTTGCACCTCCTGCAGAAGCTGTTGCAGCGTTTCCTACTACTCCGGCTTTTGGTGCAGCAGCTTCAGGAATATTGCCGGCTGGAACATCGCGGAATACACCAAGCGGATAATAAGGTTCCATTGCATCTTTAACCCACTGAGCAGCGGCAACAGGATTAACACCCCAGTTTGTAGGACACATGGAAAGAATCTCAACAAAGCTGTAGCCCTTGCCTTCCTTCTGATAAGTGAGTGCCTTTTTAATTGCAGCCTTTGTTTTGTTTATGTGCTGAACGTCGTAAACTGCACAGCGTTCAATGTATTTTGGTTCAACAAGTGTATTAAGAATCTCACAGGCTCGGATTGGATAACCAACATCGTTTGCGTCGCGGCCATAAGGTGTTGTTTTTGTTACCTGACCAACAAGTGAAGTTGGTGCCATCTGTCCACCAGTCATTCCGTAAATTGCATTGTTTATAAAGATTACGGTGATGTTTTCACCTCTGTTTGCAGCGTGAACTGTTTCTCCTGTACCGATTGCAAGCAAGTCGCCGTCACCCTGATAACTGATTACTATTTTATCCGGGTGAACGCGTTTAAGACCGGTTGCAACAGCAGGAGCTCTACCGTGAGCAGCCTCGCAGGAATCTACGTTTATATAATTGTAGGCATAAACTGCACATCCAACAGGAGCAACAAGAAGTACGTCGCTCTGAATATCAAGCTCATCAATTACCTGTGCAATAAGCTTGTGAACAATTCCGTGTCCACAGCCGGCACAGTAGTGAGTCTTTACATCTTTCATTGATTTAGGGAATGAATATTTTTTAGACATAGCTCTTTACCTTCTCAATAATTGCATCGACTTTTGGAATAATTCCCCCCGGTTCTCCATAGAAATCAACATCACTAACCTTATGTCCGCTGTAAAGCTTAACATCCTGAACCATCTGGCCCATAGACATTTCTACTGTAAGGATTTTCTTAGCTTTTGCACAGGCGGCTTCCAGTTCTTTCTGAGGGAATGGCCACAAAGTTACAGGTCTGAAAAGTCCGGCTTTTACACCCTGTTCACGAAGCATTTTTACAGCCTTTTTGCAGACACGTGCTGCAGTTCCGTAAGCAGTAAGAACAACATCAGCATCATCGCACATAAAGGTTTCACTGATTGTTTCGTTTGCCTGAATCTTTTCGTAATTTTCAAAAAGCTCTTTGGTATGTTTATTCAAATCGTAATCATCGCCATTAAGTCTGAGAGACAATGCAATATTATTATCTCTGTCTGGAGTTCTGCCTGTTAATGCCCATGGTTTTGCAGGGAACTCTGTAACATAATCAGGGAGGACGCAAGGTTCACTCATCTGTCCAAGATAACCATCTCCAAGAATCATGCAGACTACTCTGTAGCGGTCAGCAATTTCAAAAGCCTTTACTGTATAGTCAGCCATTTCCTGAACAGTTCCCGGAGCAATTACTACAACATGATAGTCACCATTTCCACCGCCACGAGTTGCCTGGAAATAATCACCCTGAGCACCAGAAATATTACCAAGTCCAGGGCCTCCGCGCATCATATTTACAATTACTGCTGGAAGCTGAGCACCGGAAAGATAAGAAAGACCTTCCTGTTTGAGTGAGATTCCAGGTGATGATGAAGAAGTCATAGCTCTTGCGCCGGCAGCACTTGCACCCATTACCATATTAATAGCGGCAAGCTCACTTTCTGCCTGTAAAAAGCATCCTTTTTCCTGTGGAAGTCTTTTTGCCATATAAGCCGGTATTTCGTTCTGCGGAGTAATCGGGTAAGCAAAATAAAAACGGCATCCAGCACGGATTGCAGCTTCACCAATTGCTTCGTTTCCTTTCATTAAAACTTTTGTTCCCATACACTACTCCTGTTCAATTTCTATAACGCAGTCAGGGCACATTGTTGCACAGAAAGCACAGGCAATGCAGCTTGCTTCATCGGTACATACAGGATAATTAACACCCTGTCCATTTGTTTCTTTTGACATACTTAATATTTTCTTAGGACATACACCAATGCAGAGCGCACAGCCCTTACATCGTTCTGTATTGATTAAAGGTCTACCTTTAGCCAATTTTAGCCTCCACTTTCGGGATTATAATAATATATAGATAATATTAAAAAATGAGAATTATTACAATACAGTATTACTAAAAAAATGTAATATTATTAAAGTTCTTTAGTTAGACTGAATATCAGTTTCAGGCTTTTTCTTTTTACCAAGCCAGCCAGGCATTGCAAGTACAAGCTTATTTACATATTTATAAATAAATGCAAGTGCAATTGTTCCGGCAATTACAGCTACCTCGTAAATTGCAAGATTATAGTGTCCTGCCTTGTAAATTGGTACATGATTCTGGTTGTAAATGATAAAGCGGAATGCGCCCAATGCAATAAGGTTCATCATATAAGTTTCAAGTGAAAGATTTCCGAAAAACTTTAATACAGGATTCTGTACGTGATACTTCATCATAAGCATAAAAATCATAAGAACATAGAAGGTAACCTGTGGCAGCTGAGACAGATAACATACAAACTTATTCAGAATGCCAGGACCTTTTCCACTATATTCAGACCAGTAGCCGAGCTTCCACTGAGCAAGCATTGAAAGTCCGTTAAAGGCAAAATAAAGAAAAATTACTAAAAGTGTTTTCCACCACCAGCCTTTTTGAAGCCATTCAGTAATCTTTTCTTCATATTGGGCAACAAGCATACCTACTAAGAACGCAATTGAAGAATTAACCCACCATTCGCCAAAGAACCAGATTGTGCTTGACTGCATCCACCATTTTGCCTGCTGTAAAGCACCCGGCCTTATCCACCAGTTTTTACCCTTTCCTGCCCACCATGCAAAATGACCGTTCCAGCAGAAATAAAGGCCCTGCAGGAAAATCACAAGGAACATAAGTACAAAACGAAGCTTTTCATTTTTTATATACTTAAAGATAAAATAGAAAGCCAGATAAAGAAGAATAAGTACAACCGGATACCAGGCATAAGTATTCATCATTGTTAAACCAAGGAAGTTACAAATCCATTGTGCAACAGGAAACTTATCACCGCAGATTATGTGCCAGACTCCATACATCAAAACATTTACATAAAAAGGAATTAAGATTGTTTTTACAACACGCTTTTTCAAAAATCCGTCAAGGTAGTTTTCCTTTGTCATAAGGCTTTTAATAAGACCAAAGCCGGAACAGAAGAAGAAAATTGCAACAAACTTAAAACCGTAATTTACAAAAATTGAAAGCTCGCCTGGTTTTCCGTAGCCTCCGCCTGCACGCTGAAAAGCTCCTTCCTGCGAAATATGATGAAGAATTACTCCAAGAGCGGCCAGCCCCCTCAGGCATTTTGTTACATCAAGCGAAGTTGAATCCGTGTGAAACTGGTCTTTTTTGAAGCCGGCAAACTTTCCGCCCCAAATCATGAGTCCCAGAACAAGTGCATAAGTTACGTAAGTTGTGTACATTTTTACATCTCCTTTTTTATTCAAATGAACCTATATCAATTGCAAAGAATGGCGTAAACTTTTTTTCGTTAGTTGAGCCTAAACCAACTCTGGCAAGTACATTAAAGCCTTCTCGAAGTTTTAAAACAGAACCGATTGAAGTACTCCACAAAAGAGGATTTCTTTCCCTTTCCTCTTCTGTTTTAGGAATCATATCCGACCATTTATAGGTAATCTTTCCGAGTGAAAAACTTGCGCGCAGAAAAACATCCCCGCCAAGAATTGTAATCTGTTCCCATGGTTCAAACTGGCACGATACTGTTCCTGCAATTTTATTTATACCAAACGTTGTTTTATTTGAAATCTGCGGGAAAAATACCCTGTCGTAATTTGAATAATATTCTGTCGGTATTATGCTTATGTTTTTAGTTCCGTTCTGTAGAATATCTGTTCCAAAGAATAATCCCGGATTTATGGAAACACTGTTTCCAAGTGGAATTGAGCCCTTTAAGTTTACGGAAGTGAGAATACTTGGACTTGCAAAACCTTTTGTGCTGAAAGGACTTATAAGCTTTGCATTAAGATTTATGTACATTCCGCTATGAGCAAAAGATTGTCTGTCCTGTAAATCGAGTGAATAATCAATAAAACAACCGAGACACTGGCCATTAAGTTTTCTATTCATATTAATTGCCTGAATCTCTTTTTGGGATTCTACATAATCAATAAAAAACTGGTCAGAAAGTAAGGAACCCCAGTATGTAGAAGTAGTGTTTAAAAAGCCGCCGATTTTTATAAGGTTTCCATTATTTGTACGGACACCGAATAAAATTGTATTAGTCCAGTTTGTAAATGATTTATAACTTGAACTGTTCAAGTTAGTTCTTGTGATTGTCGGATATCTGTCCTGAAAATAATTTGTTTCAATCTGAAGGAAAACATAAGGATTAAAAGGCTGCATGTAAAAAAGCGATATTCCCTGGTCGGTAATTGTTGTAGCACTGAGCGAAACAATCGAACCTATTCCTGTAAGTCCCCTGAGCTGAATGTCTGCCATAAGGTTGGCTACTGTTGAAAAGGACGAGCTGATTGTCTGATTCAAGCTTGCATTTAAAGAAATGCGGGCTTCTTTTAATTCTTTTTTAATGAGGATAAGCTCAAGTGTTGTTACAGAATCCTGTTTATAAACTCGTGGAAGCACACTTTTGTAGTTACCGGTTAGGTAAACATCCTCCAGAAAAGAAGAAAAGTTTTCTGTGTTTATTTCTTTATCATTTATCTTATTAAAGGAGTTTCTGATATATAATTCATCCTGTTCGTAAGCACCATTAATTATAAGTTTGGTAGGAATAAAATTAGGTAATCCACGGTACTGTCCTTTATTCCTTGGCTGACTGATTTCAGACTTTCTGATTCCGTTTTCATCATAATCATCAGGATAAATAAGCTTTCTGATTGCGGCAATTTTTCCGATTGCTTTTTCTGCGGCAATTCTTCCTTCTTTGTAGATTGAATCAACCTTTTTAAAATCAAAGGTTGAAAATTTAGACATATCCGGCGAAATTACAATTGTAGCATCCTGAAGCATTGATTGTGTAATTGTTGCCTGTGCAATTGTTATTGTGTTCAGGATTGCAACTGCGGGGTTTGAATCGTAAACATCAGGGTTATCGCGAATCTGCTGGGAAATATCTATTGCGATGATAATATCATAACCCATTTCTTTTGCAATATTTATTGGAAGATTGTAGCGCAAGCCGCCGTCCATATAATAATGACCGTCAATTTCGCATGGTTCAAAAATACCAGGAATACTCATGCTCGCACGGATAGCTTCTGCCAGATCACCATGGTCAAAAATTACAGCTTCGCCGTTGAGCATATCGGTAGTAACAGTACGGAACGGAATATAAAGGTTGTCAAAATCCATATTTGAAGGATATTTAAGAGTCAGCTTTTTGAGCATCTGGTAAACGTTCTGACCGTTTGAAACGCCTTTTCCAAGATTTAAGGACATATCAAGATTGAACGTAAGGTTTATCATATTATTGTAAAGACTGTGACTGCCAAGAATGCTTTCATACGGAGAAACTTCGTAATCACTGAACAATGGAGCCCATTCAACATCACTTATAAAAGAATATATTTCTGGAATTGAATAACCTGCAGCATACAAGCCGCCTACAACAGAACCAAAGCTTGTACCGACAATCATATCTATAGGAATATCCATCTGTTCAAGCATTTCAAGAACTGGAAGCTCTGCAAAGCCTTTAGCTCCACCGCCGCCAAGAACTAAGGCAACACTCGGTCTGTCTTTTGCAAAACATTTTAGAGAGAAGATGATTAAGATTACAATTAAAACTCTCTTTTTTAATTTCATTTATCGGTAGTTCCGGTCTACAGTTTTTAAGCATTAAACCATTGAGAGGCGGTCTGGTCTGCAAGCTGCAAAAGTATTACAAGAGGATTATCAAGGAAATTGGAATAATTATATGATTCGCTTTCTGAAAGATCTGAAAATCCCATGTGTCGGCTTATTGCTTCGAGTACATAGCGTTTTTTAATAAATGAAGGCATTATTTCAAGCAGAATAAGTACCGATTCGTTTCCGTGGCCAAGATTGCGGGTTTCTGATTTAGTTTTATAGAAAGGCTGCTTGATCCAGTTGCCGGTAATGTCTTTTGTGTTTCTGTATTCTACGCCATAAAAGTTTGTTTTGCAGAAGTCGTGGCAAAGGGCCGCAATAAAAATGTCTTCTGCAGTGATTGTGTATTTTTGAGCATTAGGGCTGGAGAAAAAGTTTTCGAGCAGTGGGCGGGTAAAAATGAGGCTCTGCTGTACGACTTTAAGTGTATGAAGGCTTAAACCTGATTTAAAGTTGCCGTGGAACTTTGTAGATGCAGGTGCTGTCCAGAAGTCGGTTTTGTCCAGCCAGTCTTTTAAAGCTGCTGCTTCGTTTGAATCTGAAACGGTGTAGTCAATCATTTCGTGGACGGTGGGCTTTATGGCTTCAAGAATATAGGTTCCGTCTTCTTTAATGGGTGAAAACTCGTTGAATATATCTAAAAGCTCGTAAATGTCTGTATATAATTCTTGTTTCTGTTCGTCGTTCATATTTTCACCTCTAAATTAATATTTTACATCACTTTGTACTATCATTCAAGAATTGTAATCTCTACACGGCGGTTTTTTGCACGGCCTTCCGGAGTTGAATTATCAGCAGCAGGTTTTGTACCGCCAGAGCCTTTGCAGAGGAACTTTTCCGGTGAAAGACCACGTTTTGTAAGTTCGGTAATAATGGTACGGGCGCGTTCTACAGAAAGCTTCTGTTCGCCATTTGGATTACCTGTGCTTGCAGTATGACCTTCTACAAGGAACTGTGAGTTCGGGAACTTTTTGAGTATTTCTGCAATTTGTGTAAGTCTTGCCTGTTCGCCAGGTAAAAGCTCTGAACTGTCTGGCTTAAACTGAAGATTCTGCAGCTTCATCAACAGGCCGGCCTCTGTCTTCTCTACGTCAACATCATCAATTTTTGCAATTTCTGGAACAACTTTATCTTCATCAATGGAAGGCGGATATTCAGTAAACAGAGAGATTGTTCCCTTAAAATTAACTTTGTTTCCATCTGCATAGGAAAAGGTTTCATCAACTGTATCACGCACAACCACAACCTTACCGTTAGCCTTACTTATACAGATTGTTGCATTGTGATTTCCTGTTGCTGCTGTAAGTTCGGGGTCACCGCTTTCATCAATATATTTTGTTCCAATACCGTAACGCGTTGCCCATTTTGCAGAAAGAAGATAAACTTCTTCGTCATTATAAACTTCATCACGCAAATACGTATACTGAATGTAGATTGGCATTCGGGTAAAAACTTCTTTATTCAGCGGGTCAACTGCACGTTCAGCCTTTGCTTCCCAGCTTTGCCCTTTTTGAATATCCTTCTGCGGAAAAGACGGAAAGCTCCTGAACGACGGATACCCGTAATCCTCCAGCATTTCAAGGTTGCCATTATCATCCATAATAAAAGATGATGGAATTGCTTCGTGAATGCCTTTTGTAACGTAAGAAACGCCTTTTCGGGTGTCCTGATTTACATAGAAATTACCGTTGTATAAAAAGCCTTCATCCGACGACTGCGGCGTAATATAGGATTTTACTTCACGACTCATAAGTCCAGAATACTTACCGTTGTCGTAGCGGCGTAAATCGGTGCGTTCCACGTAGATGTAGGTTTTGCTGCCGGTGTAACGGAAGGTTTCGGGGAAAAGCGGAACGAGTAAAAACAAAGCTGTTATTGCACACAAATAAGATTTCAACTTTGACATAAACATATTATAACATAAATAATTTAACTGAGGGAGAAAAGATACAAAGGATAAATTATGGTATATTTTTAATCTGTTACAGTAATTGTCTCATGTATACAAGCATTAAAAACAAAAACAGGATCGTTCTTATCAGTACGTTTTATACAAAAATCATAAGTTCCTGCTTTTTTAAAAATCAAGCTTAGTTTGCAATAACAAACAAAATCATCATTTTCTTCTGAATCTGATTCTATTTGATTTTCAGGTCTTACAAAATCGACAAACAACACACTTTCATCATCACATTCCAAAAGTGTTCCTTCCAAAAGTTGCATATCAACATCATTCAACTTTTGAATTATATAAACTTCATCTTTATCCAATTCGCCAGAACAATACTTTATTACAAGATCCACAGGTTCATTTATTCTTATTTCTTCTTTTGAAAACTTAAAAGCTAAATAGTTTACACCATAAGTTTTTTCCATAAATGGACAGCTTACTAATAAAAGGCAAAAGGAAAATACAATTATGTAAAATTGTTTTTGTTTTTTCATTAATGAAAATTATAACATAAGATTATGGTTAAAACAATTTTTTAAAACCTGAAATAAATAAACGGATTATATGTTGAAGCTACAAGTAGACAAACTGAAACTGCAAATACAATAAATGCCCATACAAGTTCCAGGTTTTGTACGGTTGTTGATTCGTCTGACTTGGCGAAAATCTTTTTGTAAATCGGGAGGCTGCAGATAACAGCTGGAATAAGGAAAATAAGCTTACTGCACGTGTCGGCGTTTTGAGAAACAAAAGCTGAAAGTACAATTCCATCTGACGTAAACATTTTCTGCAGAATAAGTCCAAGGTTTGACAAATCAACGGTACGGAACAAAATCCAGCCAAAAAGAATGAGGAATAATGCGGCAATTCGAACGGCAACCTTCAACGGAATCAACAGTCTGCGTGATTTGTTTTCTGCGGGCAGCAGCTCCAGTCTTTTTATGAGTTTTAGGACTGTGTATTTTTCAAAAATCAGAAGAATCGCGTAATACAAGCCCCAGAGAATAAAGTTCCAGCTTGCGCCGTGCCAGAAGCCAGTGAAAAGCCAGGTTATCAAAATGTTGCGGATATGCTTTAGAATGTTTACTTTATTTCCACCAAGCGGGATGTAAACGTAATCACGGAACCAGCCTGAAAGTGTTATGTGCCAGCGCCGCCATAAGTCTGTGATGGAGCTTGCACAATAGGGATGATTGAAGTTTTCCGGGAAATCAAAGCCGAACATTTTACCAAGTCCAATTGCCATTCGGCTGTAGCCTGCAAAATCAAAATAAATCTGAAAGGCGTAACAAAGTGCGGAAAGCCATAGAATTGCGGTACAGGAATCTGATGGAGAATCCAGGAAACGGTCGGCAACAAGGGCAAGATTGTTTGCAAGAATTACCTTACAGCCAAGACCAATCATAAAATCCTTGAGTCCTTTTATCAGGCTGGCAAAATCATCATTTCTCTGAGCGAGAGCTTTTTCAATATCTGAATACCTTACGATTGGGCCTGCAATCAGTTGTGGAAAAAGCGAAATGTAAAGTGCAAGCGAAATAAGATTCTTCTGCGGTTCAACTTTTTTGCGGTGTACGTCAATTATGTAAGAGAGTGCCTGGAAGGTATAAAAGCTGATTCCGATTGGCAGCTTGAGCTGAGGGATTCTTATTTGTAGTGTTTGAGATGTCTGTGCGGTTTGCTGTGACAGAGCAGAAAGTATTTTGTTCAGATTTTCTACTGCAAATCCCAGATACTTAAAAACGAAAAGAAAAATCAGATTAAAGATGATTGCGAGGATGAATACTGACTTACTGCGGCTTTTTGCAAAAAAGAAATTGCAAAGTATTGAAAGCAGCATTAGCAAAATGTAAGCGGGTTCGCCCCACGCGTAGAAAAAAAGTGAGCACAGGCAAAGGATTGAGTTTCTTATGATGATTTTGTTCGGGCAGATTTTTTTTGCTGCAAAATAAAGAGCTGTCACACCGGGGAGAAAAATGAAAATAAAGTACAGACTGCTGAAAACCATATCAATCCTTAATCTTAAACGAAATGTCATATTCGGACTTGATCCGAATATCTTATTATTTATTTATCCTGTAGCCCAGCGAGCTTATATTTCCGATTATCACCATTTTTGAGATGTTGTTTTCCTCCATATATTTTTGCGCATTTATACGTTCGCCATATTGCTTTCTGTAATGACGGAAATCCAGCACGTGAGTTTTGTTGTAGTGGCTTGCTATGAGCTCATTTACCGAGTTTGTAAAGGATGTTCCCAGTATTAAAAGATTTTCCTTTTTGGGCTGGTTGAAATCGTAAACGACCTTTGCCCAGTCATCGCCGTAATACATTCCGTAATGATTTGAATATTTTTTATGCGGGAAATCTTCGTCGGAAACATAAAGGGAACGGTAGCCGTATTCTTTTTCCTGGTCGTTTACATAGGTTTTGTAAGGCGGAAGATCATATTCATAAACGGTAAACTTTTCTGTTGAGCAGGTCAACAGATTGTCGCGGGCAAGTGAGCCGTTGTAGATTGTGTTGTAAACGTGGGTGCGAACTGGTTTAAGGACTTCAATATTTGAACCTTCGAGCATTCGTATAATTTGGGTGTAGCCGATGTAGGAGCCGTAATAGTTCCAGTGGTGGTCAGTTTGATAGAAAAGTTTTTTATATTCCTCAAAAGAATTATAACTTAGTTTGTCGTAGCCAGTCATTGGCGGCATATGAGCTTTTATAAATTCAAAGGCATTATATTTCTGCAAGTCGTTAAAGTCAGCTGATTCTGAGCATTCAATAAAGTAAAGGTACTTTGGAAAAGTGACAGCTTCCAGCATTTTCGGGTCATAAAGTTCAAACTCATATTCTTCCGGTGCGTGTGGCTTTTCTACAATGTAACCGGATTCGTCCAGTTTGTAGAGCTTGCCGGCAACAACTTCCTTGTAGGTGTAGCAGTTTTTGTCGGGTTGTTCTGGAGGTTCGACTGGTAATGATTTTGTTGTTTCTGATGGAATAATTACTGTTTCTGATAAAGCTTCTTCAGGTTGTATTACAGTTGTCTGTTTGTTTTCAGATGATGTTGTTGACGTAAGCTTTTGTCTGCTACTTTTTCCGTCAAGCTTTGCGATTTGTGTTGTTAGATGATTAAAAACCTGTTTTACTCCATACTTTATTTGAATTGAAAACAAGATCTGGTCACCAATGGAATCTTCCATCTGTTTCTGGAATTGACCATTTATAAAACTTTTTACTGTAAATACCGGCACCTTTTGCAGTGTTCTGTTTTCTTCTATGGAAATATTTTTTTGTGGTCTGAACAAAAGTGAATAAAAAAGACAAAGGATTAGCAGACACGAGATTATAAAAAGAATCCCGCCTATCTTTCTTCCTCTCTTTTTATCTTTTTTGTCCACAGCTGAAATCATAACTGAAATATAACACAAAATGGACTTAATTTCCATTTAATCTTTAAGGCAATAACTGTTTTTCTATTCCATTCAAAACATGAGTTAGTTCTTTATCTTGAGTTACATATACTATTGTATCGAGTATATTTTCGTCAGTTGCATAATAGTCTGGATAAAAACCTAAAGTATCGCCGTGCCAGTGAGAATTGTGGGCTAGTCCAGCAATTTTTCTAAAATCAATTGTACTTAAAGATATTATAACTTTTGAATTAGGAAGTACATAATCATATACTCCTCCAAAATCAACTCTTCCACTTGTTTTATCTCCAATAAGAATAACAGAATCTTTATCTTCAAAGTAGGATAAAGCTATTCCATATTCAGCAGCAGACCCAGTTTGTATATCCATAAGAATAATAACTTTTCCATTGTAATCTTTAGTTTTTATCTGTGGTAATTGCCCCATAGGTAAAAATTCCAACCCATTATAAACACGTTTTGGTGTTTTTAATAATTCCTGATAATGTTCAAAAGCACTATTTACCCATATGTCAGGAAAGCCTTTATTTTCCAATGCAAATTCATATTGTTTTTTTGCAATTTCCAGGGAATCTAATGTAATCGACCCATAATCAAAAACTTTTAAAAAATTATTAAAATTTCTTGCTTTTATTTTGTCGTTCCCATAAAAATATGAAGATAATATCTCCGTAGGATAGTTTGGAAACCAACCACCGTTTCCGCGTAAATCTAAAATCAAATACTTTTTATAATTATTATTGCTTATTTTATTTAGTACTTCCTCAAACTCATTTTCTAATTTTTCGTGTTTGTCTTTATCTTCAGATGCCAAACGACAATCACTTAATGAAACATAAATTGAATTATCAGTATCTAAATATCCAATATGATTTTCAATTTGATTAAAGTTATATATATAAGTAATTTCAACTTTAATATCTTTTCCATTAAAATTTAGTTTTGTTGTTTCGGAATAATATTTTTGTTTTATACCAACACGATATATTTGTTTGCCCTCTTGTATCCATGGTAAAACATTTTCCAGATTCCCTGTATAAACACTGCCAATGGGGATTTCCTTTATATCAGATTTACAGACAATATATTTTCCGTCTAAATACTCAAGAAATATATTTGTATAAAATTGATAAAGTCTAGGATAAATACTACCATTATTTATTTCACCAGTTATGTAAAAATGTTCATCTTTGTTTTCTTCAGGTAAATATTTAGATAAATTGCGTATTATGGCAGAGGTCATGGCTGTATTGTTAATTCCATTATTATAAACATCATCTTTCTTTTGGTGTTTATGTTTGAAATTAATACGCTTATAATCTGTTTTAATTTTTCTGATACACCTGTCTATATTAAACCCTTTCTGAACGGCTTCGTCATAACCAACCCAGCATTGTGTCAGATAGGTTTTTAAAGAATCTAAATCCTCGTTAATTTTTGTTTCTGAAACGTTATTTGTGCTTTCTGTAACAGAAAAAAGGAAAGAGTTTAAGAATAGGATAAAACAAAATAAAATCTTTTTCTTCATATATAAGATTATAAATCATTTTTTAACTTTTGTAATATTCTTTTTTCGCTTGCCCTTAACCCTTATTTGTTGTAAAGTGGACTTCAACTATAATTTTTTACAGCGAATTCGCTGCAGTAATGGAGAACGTCGATGTCGGAAAAAGGCACCAATCAGTATTACATTACCAGACAGGATTCCACAGAATCTAATGCCCGGAGTTACCCACGCAAATTCCCGTTTGCGCTTGCTAAAGCTAAAGGCTCTTGGGTTGAGGACGTAGAAGGAAACAAATATCTGGATTTTTTGTGTGGCGCAGGAACTTTGGCCCTTGGTCACAATGATGATGAAGTTAATCAGGCAATGGTGGAAATGCTCACCTCAGATGCACCTTTGCATACACTTGATTTAACCACCCCGGTGAAAGACACCTTTGTAAGTACAGTGCTTTCACTTCTTCCTGATGGACTAAAGGAAAACGCAAAGATTCAGTTTTGCAGTCCTTCCGGTACAGATGCAACCGATGCAGCAATTAAGCTTTGTAAAACTGCCACTGGTCGTTCAGGCGTCATAGCCTTCCAGGGCGGATACCACGGAATGGGACACGGCGCCCTAGCCTGCACCGGAAATCTAAACGCAAAAACAAAAGTAAACGGACTTATGCCCGATGTTCACTTTTTCCCATATCCATATTCATACCGCTGCCCTTTTGGTCTTGGCGGAGAAGCCGGCGTAGATGCCTCTTGTGCATTTTTTGAGCGCACCCTTAAAGACCCTGAAAGCGGAATTACAAAGCCAGCCTGTGTTATTATTGAACCGATTCAGGGCGAAGGCGGAGTAATACCTGCTCCAGAAAAGTTTTTGCAGACAATAAGACGAGTAACCCAGGAGCTTGACATTCCTTTGATTGTAGACGAAATACAGTGTGGTATAGGCCGCAGTGGAAAAATGTTCGCCTTTGAGTATGCCGGAATTGTGCCGGATGTTATTCTTTCTTCAAAGGCAATCGGTGGTTCGCAGCCTCTTTCAATCGTAATCTATAATAAAAAACTCGATAAATGGACAGCCGGTGCACATGCGGGTACTTTCCGCGGAAACCAGCTTGCAATGAAAGCGGGAACAATTGTTCTTAATCGGGTTTCACAGCCTGACTTCCTTGCTGACGTTGTAAAAAAAGGCGAAATCATTTACAAGAGAATGTCGGAGCTTAAAAAGAAAGTTCGCATTATCGGTGATATTCGCGGTAAAGGCATGATGTTTGGAACAGAGTTTGTAAATCCAAACGAAAAGCCAGATATGCTGGGCTCTTATCCTGCAAGCGGCGAAATTGCAGCTCTTGTTCAGAAAAAATGCTTTGAAAACGGACTTATCGTAGAAAAAGGCGGACGTTTCGGCTCAGTTATGCGCTGTCTTGGTCCACTTAATGTTTCTTACGAGGATTTGAACAAAGCTCTGGATATCTATGAACGCTGCATTATAAAAGTAGACAGCCTTTACTGATTGTCGTATCAAGTACGACAATGACAGTCTAGTCAAATATCATTGTCGTATTTTACAAATGTCATCGAAGTTGACCAAATGTCATATTCGGGCTTGACCCGAATATCTTTCCAGGAGCAAAAAATGAATCTTTTCCTTACCTCAAATAATGCGGATATTAAACAGTATAAAAATATCCTCGGACAGATTACAGAAGAAATAACAAAAGCTTTCTGTGATGATAAAGCCTATTCCGGGCTGACTCCACAGGAATTAAAGGAAATAATTCACGAAAATACAATTCTCCCTGAAAAAGGACTCGGCTGGGAAACCGTTTTACAAAAGCTTAAGGAAAAAATCCTGCCAAATCTCCTAAGGACACCTTCTACAGATTATATGGCTCATCTTCACGGTCCTTCACTTATAGAAACAATTGCCGCAGAAGCAATAATTTCAACGTTTAATCAGTCAATGGACAGCTGGGACCAGTCTCCTGTTGCTACAGAAATTGAAGTTGAAACAATCCATAATCTTTGCACCCTTTACGGTTACGACAGCACAAAATCAGACGGAGTTTTCACCAGTGGCGGAAGCCAGTCAAACCAGACAGCTATAATTCTTGCCCGCGACTGGTTCTGCAACGAAAAGCTCCATTATGATGTCAAAAAATATGGACTAGATGAGAAATGTTCTAAGCTAAGAATGTACACCAGCGAGATTTCTCACTTCTCCATGGAAAAATCTGCACATATTTTGGGCTTAGGCTATAAATCCGCAGTAAAAGTACCTGTAGATAAAAACAAAAAAATGGACCTTACTGCCCTTCGCAACCTCATTGCCCAGGACAAAAAAAACGGCAACATTCCATTCCTTATTGTTGCCACAGTCGGCACAACTGATTTTGGAAGCATTGACCCTTTAAAAGAGCTTGCCCAGATTACCACAGCAGAAGGTATGTGGCTCCATGCAGATGCAGCATACGGCAGCGGTGTTATAATGTCGCAAAAATATAAATCCCGTGTTGCCGGCTTAGAGCTCTGCGATTCAATCACTGTAGATTTCCATAAAATGTTTGTTATGCCAATTTCATGCAGCGCAGTACTTGTAAAAGACGGAAGCACCTTTGATGCCCTTACAATCCACGCAGATTACTTAAACCGCGAAGAAGATGAAGAAGACGGCTATACTAACCTTGTAGATAAATCACTCCAGACAACTCGCCGTTTTGATGCATTAAAAGTCTGGACAAGCTTCCAGATGCGCGGAAAGGATGGCTGGAATCAGATTATAAATACAAGTATGGAAAACGCAGCCTATCTTTACGAAAAGCTTTACAACGATAATTCCTTTGCCGTTGTCTGCAAGCCAGAAATCAGCTCTGTTGTATTCAGATATTCAAACGGAAAAGCAGAACTGTGTGATGAAATAAATAAAAAAATCCGACGTAAGCTTATTCACGAACACGGAATTGTAATCGGTCAGACAGTAAGCGACGGAAGAGTTTGCCTTAAGTTTACGCTTTTAAATCCGCTCATAACACACGAAAAACTTGATGAACTGATAGTTCTGATAAAAAAGCTTGCGGAACAATAAAAAAGTTTCGCTCAGACAATAAGTGTAAATAAGTGTAATTGATTAAAGCTTTATTTCGCCTTTGTTTTCTTTACAGTTGTAATTGTAAAGTTAATTGTTTTTTCAGTTTCCATACCAGGTTCAATTTCTACATTCCAGAACATAGTATTTAAGAATGTCATATGAACTGGTACAATGTTTTCTCCGTTGAAATCAGGACGTTTAAAAATCATAGGATAGTAACAGAAATTGCAGTTTTCATTCGGTTCAAATCCAAAGGAAATACCGCTTTCAGAATCTGTAAGACGTATTGTATTTACATTAGAAAGCTTGTTGCTGCGGTTTAAGGCTTCTGTGCTCTTATCAGCTTCTATAACAAGCTTTTCATCATTATCAATAACTTCAAGATTATAATAGGTTAAATTATCTGAATCAAAATTAGTATGAGCAAAATTGTTTTCTACCGCAAAAACAGCCTTAAAAGGTCTGTCGCTGTCATTCTTCAAAATATATTGAATAATCATTCCGTTTGAATTGATTATGTATTTTTTGCGGAGATAAAGCTTTTGCTTTGTCGGCTTAAACACTGCTTCGGCATAAAGCTGAACCTCATGGTGATTCTGTGCATATTTTAATTCCGAATACCGTATTTTCGAGAAAACACCATCACCGGCCGGTTTTGCGGAAATGTATTTGTCAAAATCTTCTTGAGTAAAAATATGGTCAATAAACAATCCGCGTTCGTAATCATCTGAATAACCGTCGTATTCCTGAACCCGAGAATAATTGTCTGCATAATTTCCTGTATTTTTTAATACTTCAAGCTCCTGAATTGCTCCACCCATAAGTGAAATAAATGCAAAATAATTCTGCATACGGCAAACATATTCATCAAGACCATCGTAATTATAATCAAAACAGTTTACAGATTCTGTAAAATTGGAGTTTTCACGGAGGATTTTTTCAACCTCCATAAGGTTCTTATAGGCAAGCTGTCTGTCTTTTGTGTTAAAGAATATTCCTTTAGGATTACATATTAAAGCAATTCCATTCTGTGCCTGCCACAGCTTTTCCCTGGCTGCTTTCTTGCGCATTTTATCTTTCTTATACATATTCACAAGCATGCTCATATAAATCACTTTATTATAAAGCTTGTGACTGAGAGGATAAGAGTTCATAAAATCACTGACAGTAACTGAATAATTCTGTTTGTTTTCTGCATCTTGAACAGTCTGATTTGTCCACTTTGCAATAGTACTGTTTATGCCGGCAGAAATATTATATGGGATTCTTGTAGAAACCTTTTTGCCATAAATACAAGGTGTAGAAAGATTGATTCTAGTCTCGTTGTTTTTCAGATAATCCAGTAAAGCTTCAAACCAGCCCTTTTCCATCAATGACTTAAAGTGCTCGAGATTAAAACTTATATTTACAATTCTTTCCGGTTCATACTGGAGATATGTATCTTTCTTTTCAACCTTCTCTACCTGCTTGATTATGTTCTTAATAAAATCTTCAGGTGATGTTTCATCATCTGGTAAAAGATTATCATAGTAAGGATAAATGTCTACAGATTTTCCTAAATCACTCATTATGATTGGCAGGAATCTACGTTTATCTGGCGGAATAAGGCTGCTTTCAAGCAATGAATATTCAATACCGCAGCTCTGCAGGCTGTTTACTAATGATGAATCCCAGCAATCTTCAAAAAGAGAAATACCACGCGGACGATTACCTGTTGTCTGACGTATTTCTGCAGAAAGTAAATCTATCTGACCGGTTCGGTCAACCGGATAAATCAAAGGAAGGACCGGAGCATAAAAACCACCGCCAAGTATTTCTACCTGTTTTCGTGCAACGAGATCTTTTAAAATTGAAATAAACTCATTTCTTTTCTTTTTAAGATACTGTAACTGAGGCCCTGTAAAAGATAATGATAAAGAAAAAGACTGATTTGAATATAAAAATCTTATTAAAGGCTTATATACACTCTGATAAGCTTTATCAAACTCATCCAAAGCGGTAAAAGTATTTGTAAACGATTTTAAACTAAAACAAACGTATATCGGATTCATCCTTAAATATACGGTTCCCCACCCAAAGCTAATTTCCCCCTACCGCTCTGTTCTCCTGTATATTAAGTTTTTATAATAACTGTTATTTAATTGTTATTTAAATCTTACGCCCTCTAATAGTGGCTTTATAATTTTATAGCAATATGCCCATATTTTAAAGTACTTTTTTTCATTCCATTCAAGTTTTTTTACTTTTTGTTTAGAATTACAGCTTGTTAAATCATTTTCTGTATTTGTACAAAGGGCAAGCTCTTTTGTAGTTTTAGGTACAAGCTTTATTATTTTCTTTGGACAAACTTCTGCACAAATACCGCATCCAATACAGCTTGAAGTTACAACTGCTGTCTTGTTTTTTATAACTATAGCCTTCTGAGGACACGCTTTTGCACAATCCCCCAAACCAATACAGGCAAACTTACAGTCTGTACCCGAATCGCTTAGGGAGTTTACAAGAAAGCAGGAATGCTCAGAATTAAAGATTTCCCTTTTGCAATTAAAGGTTTTATCACAGGCACAAAGAACAACAGCCTTATTTTCATTAGGAACAAAGCTTTCTCTTTCAGGCTTGATGTAATCCTTTTCAATATCAGAAATTACAGGGTCTTCTTTTACATCCTTTAAGTTCTTTCTAATTGATGGAAACAGAATGTAAAAAAGAAACAGAATCAGAAGAGTTGTTATAATTATGATTAAAATCAAAAGTATTGTGTATAAAATCATTTTATTACCTCTGGATTAAGCCAAATTACATCCCAAACAGAAATAATGAATATCAGAATTGCAATGAACAGAAGGAATCTGCTGTAGAATTTTTCTTTTGAAATATTATCATCTCTGGATCTTTCTTTGAATGAATAAATGAACGGACACAAAAGTACAAGTGCTGCAAGACAGCTTCCCGAAATAACAAGAGTGTTCAAAAGCGAAGTACTTTCCATAACTGATAAAAGAATTATCAGATAGCTGAACAAAAACTCTGAGGTTGATTTATTTGTGGTGATTCTTGTGAGCGCTTCCATAAAGGTTGTTACGCAGGTGTAGAGTAAAAAGCATACAACCGGAAACAGCTCAACTATATGAAGCGGTATGAGAATCATTGATGTAAGCAGCCAGGAGAAAACTGTAGAAAGCAGAATCGAAATAATAACCTTTATCATATAAGTTATTGTCTTTGTTTTGAAAAGGTTCAGATCGATTAGCTGATTTATACCTATTCCGTAAAAAAGAATTGTACTGGCAAAGCAGGTATAATATAAAAAGGAACTTAAAAGACTCATTTAGATTCCTCCGCTTTTTTTACAATGTCTGTTCTGTTTCTGTAGAACGAGTGAATTGAAAGAAGTATTGCAGAAAAAATAAGGGCACCCGGAACAGAAGCAATTATTGAAAAAAGTCCTGTTCTTTCTGCCTTGATTATTACTTTTTCGTAAATCTGGTGGCCGGTACCAAAGAAGGTAAAAGTTCCGTAACCAAAAATATCTCGTACAAGGAAAAATAAAAGAGCGAAAACAGAATAAATCAGGGTTTGAATCATATTCTTATTAAGACGCTCTGAAAGCTTTTTTTCTGTATCTGAAAAAACATAACCGATTGAATAAAACGAAAGCGGTATTACATAAATTAAAAAGCCGAGTGTAAGGACAATCTCTGGCTGCATAAGAATGATTATCTGCCTGTACAGGATTGTGGCGGCCAGCATTAAAAACAATACTGTTACACTCTGCAATTCATCCAGTTTAAGCTTTTTTACAAGCGAAACAGATAAGGTTCCCATAAGAACAATAAAGTTTAATTCAACTACAAGTACAAAGCCATAAACAAAACGGCCGGGAGCAAGAACAAGCATCATCAAGGCTGTGGCTAAAAAAACATAAGTAGATTTTCTTTTCATTTTCTCCTCTCTATTTACCTGTTTTTCCGATTATCTGTGGAATCTTATTTTTCCAGTATTCAATCTGTTTTTCTGAATAATTATTCTGTAAAAGAAGATTTATTCTGCCGTGTAAAGATGAATAACCTATAAAGCTTACGTTATTTTCACTGTCGCAAACAAAAACAACTGCAAGGGGACCGTATAAGGTAGCACTTCTTATGATTACAGCATCATAAAGTTCGCCGTTACGTCTGTTTCTTGCTTCATAGCAGGCAGCATTCATACATACAGGATTTTTAATCGGCTTGCTGTTTCCTACTGTCCACTGGTTGGAATCATAATCATCAAGAACTCTCTCAATTGAAACCTTAAGATTGTTATTCCACGATTTTTTTGAAACAAGAGAAAAGTAAACAAGAATCATCAGGACAAGTGCAACTATACCTATAAATATTCCGTAATTCTTAAAAAATGTTTTATAAGAAATATCATCCATCATTTTTCAATACATCCTTTACAAGTTTACTGTCTGCTTTAATAACAGGGCTTCATTTCTTTTTTCTTCTACAACTCTAATAAGAAGATTAATAACATTGCATATAACAACTGTATAAATCATACCGATTGGAGAAGTTCCGCAGCCGGCTATTGCAAATGCAAGCACTCCGGCTAAAACTCCATATAAAATCTTTCCACTAACCGAAACTGGATGTGTGCCAAACCAGCATAAGAGGAAGAATGCTGTAAACAAGGTTCCACTTGTATTAAGTGCCAGTATCACGTCTCCCTGATTCACTACTCCACCAACAAGAATCGGGAATAAAATCCTTACAAGCAGAGCATAAGTAAAAATAAAGATAAAAGGAATTATTCCTGAGTAATAATCATCTGCATATAAAACTACAGAAGCAAGCAAGGTGAGCAGATTAAACCTGAAGGCTGGGATTATTGAATGAGTATCGCATAGTAAAGAAATATAGCCTTCCGGTAAAGTTACTTTAAGCCAGGAAAAAAGAGTGTTATTCAAAAAGTTTGTAATAAAAGTATCAAAGCCGTAAACTGGGAATACTCCGTTATTAATCATAATTGTAGAAGGATTTTTCAAAGCAATTATATCTGAGGTAATAAGAAAATCTGGGAAAAATCTTTTACCAATAAACCAGGCAATTATAACGGCTATAGCAACAATGTTAATCCAGGTGGTAATGCATTTTTCAAAAACAAATCTGGAAAGAGTTATTACAAAAAAAGAAATACAGAAGGCTGTAAATACCGGATAAGTTTGTGGTAGAAGCATTCCAATTAGAATACCCTGAACAAGCGAAACTATTCCGGTGTAAAGGTGGCGCCGGTAAACAAGATAACTTAAGGCAAAAGCAGCTAAAGCACCTATTGTTGTTGCAATTATTACATTTATGGCCTGGAAGCTCTTTGTTATAAAAAGCATTACAATCTGCAAAAGAAGAAGTACAAGTACCCTTATCATTACAGAAGAAATTGAAGGTGTTTTAAAAACAAAAGGATTCGGAGCAACTTTATTTTTTAGGATTTTGCTGTCTGAATAATTATTTTTCATTCTTTTCTCCTGCGAGTTTTTCTTTTAAGATTGAAATTGTCTGTGTAAGAGGAAGTCTTGAAGGACATACTGAATTACAGAGTCCACATTCTGTACACAGTGCAACAGATTTTATAAATGCTTCCGGAACAGCTTTTCTGTCATTCATATAAGCATAAATAATATCAGGCGAGATTTTTACCTGACAGGCAAAACGGCAGTTTCCGCAATGAATGCAGTTATAAATCTGATAGTCAAATATGTTTTTCTTTGAAATGAACTCAACAGATTTAACATTTTTTGTAATTGGAACATCCATGCTGTTTACAGAGCTTCCACAGACTGCTCCGTTTATAATAATCATTGAAGGTTCGTGTACAAAACCGCCAAGCTGAGTAACAAGCTCCTTTAAGGTAAAACCGATTTTAACCTTTAAGAAGCAGGATGCAGAAAGACAGTTTCCTGTGAGCTGTACGTAAGTAGAAATCGAAGGAACATCGTATACCAGAGCATTTTCTACGTTAAGCATTGTGTAGGAATCTGTAAAAAGATCTTTTGCAGAAATTGTAAAATCGCATGACTTTTTAAGGCTTTTATTAAAGCTGCTTATAATTTCTCTTTTATATCCTGCAGGATAATGATTTATGCGGTTTTTAAGAAGATAGATTTTTTGTCCTTCAATAAGTGCTGATATTTCATCAACGTTTGTTTTTACATCTGCTACAAGTACAATATTCCCTGTACCAATCATTTTTGCAGTAAGCTTTGCACCTTCTATAATTTTTGCCGCATAAAACTTTGTCAAAAGCGAATCTGAAAGTCTGAGCTTATCTTCATCATAAAGCCTGATAATTAAAGTACGTTCTTTTCTGTTTTCCAGATTATTGATTTGCCACGAAAGAGATTCAGGTTTTGAGATTAAAAACGTATTTATGATTCCCTTATCAGCAATTTTTGTTAAAAGGTCCTTTGCAGGGATATTGGATAAATCTGCTTTTCTGAGTTTTTTACCGGTAAATGAAAACTTACCTTCCAGTTTGATTTTAACTGCTTTTTCATAATGGCCACTTGGAGTAAGCGTTGTTACAATATCAATAACTTTACCGGGAATTGGTGAATGGATTTTTGAAAAGCTTTCTGCTTCTCTGTCTGGAATTGCTATAACGTCGCCTTCCTGAACAAAATCACCTGCTTTTACAAGACAAAGATAATTACACTTTTTATCCTGCTTTAATTGAACGGTAACTACTTTTGGTAAAAAGGCATTTTCAGAAAACTTATATTTTTTCAGTTCTGTTGGTACAACCTGATAAGCAGCCATTATTTACCTCCCTTTCGTTTAATTACTTTATGTTTTATCATAGTTGAAAAATAAATAAAGAGTAACATAGCAAAGCATACAAACATCATTATAATGCTGAAAAGACTTACATGATAAGAACCGGCAGAAACATAACCGCATGTAAAATCGCTTCCCTGAACCTTTATTACTTTTTCAATCGATTCAAAATCAAGGTCATCTATATTTTTAAAAATACTAGTTTTAAAGCCTTCATCATAAGTCAGATAATCATCTTTTTCTGTAATAATTCCATCCGTAACTACATAATCAGGAAAAACTACAGTTTCATCATCATAATAATTCAGATTAAGAGATTTATAAGGCAAAGTAACTACATCCCAGTTCCATCTGTAAAAATCTTCAAGCTGTGGCAGCTCCTGTGCCTGTACTTCAGCTTTTCCAGGTATAAAGATTGCCTTTGATTTTTTTGTAAGTCCCGAGTTTGTAACATTGGAAAAAGTAAAGTAAAGTATTACAAGAACAATACTTGCAGTTGCTATTGGCATTACAATTTTTCCGTTTCCGCCGAATACCTGAATCATTTTTGCAGGTCGGATAAATACAGGATTAAAGGAATATCGTTTTGCGCGGGCTTCTTTTATTGCTAAGAAAAGATAAATTATCAGTGCTGTTGCAATAAGTGTAAGAATGAAAAATACACCGGAAAGTATTGAACCTGCAAAAGCACTCAAAATTGAAAGCGCAATTATAAATGCAACAATAAGCCCTTTAGAAAGATATTTTATTACACCCTTTCTTCCAAGCAGGTTGGAAATAAAGAATAACGCTATGTAAAGAAGTATTACGGCTGCTGCAGATGAATAAAAAGGATTACAGAAAACGTATAAAACAGGAATTAAACATTCAAAAACAAAGAAAAACTTGTTTTTAGAAAAGAAAGCAAGCATTATCATGAGGACTGAAACAATTATCGGAAGCAGCCAGGGATAGGAATAGGAACTGTCTGATCCTGCTTCTATGTTTTCGTGTTCAAGAAAATGAATGCAGGCATCTATGTTTTTTTTGTATTCTTCCGGGATGTAAATAAGCTTGTATTTTCCTGTTGAATCATAAAAATAATTGTTACGGAACTTAAGATAATCGGTAATGCTTTCATCTGAATTATTTTTGCCTGTGTGACTGCTGTAAAGTCCCATTTTTAGCATTGCCATTTCTACGGAGTTTTCAGAAAGCATAATCGGTATGTGCTGTTCTTCAAGGCTTACATACTCTGTAATACCGGCGTTCTTTAAAATATTAGAAACGACACCTGTATTGGCAGATGCCGGAACGTAAAGAACCGAGTAATTATTCCAAAGTTTTCCGCTGGGTACGGATCTGAAAATTACAAGCAGTGCAATTATGATTAAGACTGCCGGTAAAGCCATATATTTCTTTATATTTTCTTTTTTCAATTTCATTATTCTACATGAGCAATGAGAATGAAAGGCCGATTAAAAAACCAAGTACACAGCCAAGAATAACCTGTAATGGTGTATGACCGTCTACTTCCTTTATTGGTTTATATTTTTCAATTGCCTTACTTTCTGCAAGCTCCTTACCAAGTTCATTCAGTTTATGTGCCTGTATTCCGCTTGAATGACGAACACCAAAAGCATCTCGTATTGTTACAAAGAAAACTACAAGACATAACATAAATAAATCGGAATTAATACCGTTTCTGAAGCCTATTGTTGTACAGATTGAAGCTACAAGAGCCGAATGACTTGATGGCATTCCTCCTGTTTTCCAGAACAAATTCTGTGCAAGTTCAGAAAAGGAATGTATGCGTCCGTGAATAAGATTTATGATTGTTTTTATAAACTGAGCGCCTAACCAGCTGAAAATACCGGCAAGGAAAATCGGATTTGTAACAAACATTTTTAATTGTTCACGTGTATTAGATAACATCATTAATTCCTATTATTATCTTATAATTATATCATTAAACGGGATTTTTTACTAGATTTATGAATAAAAACCTTAATTAAATGTTAGAAAAATACTCTCGCAAAGAACCGTATTTTGCTCCGCTATGCTTTATGACGCTCCACAAAATACGAACCTTTGCTACGTATTTTTCTACACTTAATCTATTTATTATATTCACTCTAGAAATACACTTTTTTTGTAATTATAATATAAAATATGGATTTTAGAACTTTTACGGCCGGGGAAAATGATGATGACAGACGGGTGGATAAGATTGTGCGCATTATTTGTCCGGAGATGGCGCTTTCGGAGGTTTATAAGGCTATAAGGAAGGGGCTGGTCAAAGTCAATGATAAAAAAGCTTCGCAGGAATACAGGGTTCATAAAGGTGATAAAATCTCAATAGCAGCATTCTTTTTTGATGATGAAGCTGGAAAAACTGATGAAAATAATGCAGCCTCAAAAGTGTTGAAAAGTGATATTGAAGTTCCGGTTTTGTTTAAGAATGAAAATATAATTATTTATAACAAACCAAAGAATGTTCTTGTTCACAGCAGTGGAAAATCATCCTCTGTACTTTCGCTGGAAGCTTATACTAAAGAATTATACGAACTGTACAAAAAACAAAATCCTGAAAGTTTATCTTTAGCTTTTACTCCTGGGCCCTTGCACAGGCTTGACCGGTATACAACAGGAATTGTCGCCTTTTCCTGGAGTTTAAATGGAGCCAGATGGTTTTCGGAAAATATAAAAAATCACACAATCCAGAAAAAATACGTTGGAATTATTCAGGGTAATCTAAAATGTATTCAGGAATGGAAAAGCATAATAAAACAGGACAATGAAAAAACAGGCAAATCATTCCACACAGTAACAGCTTTTGCTTATTCAGACAGTGAAACTGAGGAAAATGAGGATGGCAAAGAAGCTTATACCACGGTAACCCCTTTAGCTCACGGAAAATTAAACGGAATTGAAGTAACATACGCCGAGTTCTTTATAAAAACCGGCCGTCATCACCAGATCCGCGCACAGGCCGCGCAAAATGGTTACCCTCTCTATGGCGATACAGCCTACGGTGCCTCTCAATCACTTCAAAAATCCTATTTTCTCCACGCCCTCTCCCTTATCATTCCACAAAATCCAATCGGTCTTCCAAATATAATTGAGGCTCCACTTCCATCGGATTTTCAGGAAGCATTAAACAGTTTTTTTTAATTTTTTTTACTTATTACCAGATATTATATTTTGTTGAGATAACAACAATTATGCTTTATACTATACGTGCAATATGAAAAATCCTTTTAAGCTTATTTCCCAAAAGTTCCATCCAACCCTTGTTTATGCTTTAGTTGGAGAAAGCGGTACGGGTAAAAGTTATCATTCAAAGCTTCTCGCCGAAGAATATGGAATTGATGCCATTATTGATGACGGACTTCTTATTCAGGATGAAAAAATTATTGCCGGCCATTCAGCAAAACGTGAAAAAACTTATATGGGAGCTGTTCGAGTTGCCCTTTTCGATGATAAGGAACACCGCGATTCAGTCGCAAAAGTATTAAAAAAAGCCCACATAAAAAAACTTCTTATTCTTGGAACTTCAGAAAAGATGGTAACAAAAATTGCCATGCGATTGCAGCTTCCCCAGCCTTCAAAAATCATACACATTGAAGAAATAGCATCCAAGGAAGAAATAGAAAAAGCCGTAAAATCTCGCCAGGTAGAAGGAAAACACGTAATTCCTGTTCCATCAATCGAGGTAAAAAAATCTTATCCGCAGATATTTTCAAACTCAATGCACGATTTTTTCAGCAAAAAAAACATTTTCAGTAATTTGAGAAAAAACAGCGGAAAGATGATTGAAAAATCTATTGTTCAGCCTGAGTTTTCAAAAAAAGGTCGTGTAGAGATTTCAGAAGCTGCACTAACCCAGATGGTAACTCATTGTGTTTCTGAATGTGACCCTGAAGTTAAAATCAAAAAAATCTCCATCAAAAAAGATTCACGCGGTTATAAAATAATTGTAACAATAGACGTTCCTTTCGGCACACAACTTACAGGAAAAGTTCATAAGCTTCAGCAGTATATAATTGACAAGATAGAAACCCTTACAGGCATTCTGATTGAAGAAGTAAGTATTGTAATCGACAAAATCACAAAGGTAGAAACTCCTGTCGTAGAACCTGAAAAAAAGCAGAATCTAGACTTTTTAAAACAAACTCTCGCCCGCTTTCACATCGATAAAACTACCCCTGAAGACAAAAAGTAGCATTGTAACAATGTGCAGTTTTGCTTATTGCAAAACTGCAAGCGAAGGCTGTATAAAGGTTTGTTAAGATTTAGCTTCAGCCTTCGCAGCTTTCGCTATTTTTGGTTGAATCCTTATAGCAACTCCCAGACTGTTCATCGCTGCCCTAACCGCATATTCAAGCTCCCTTCTCTGCGGATTCATAGGAAGTACAAAGTTACGGCATTCAGCCCAGGTTTTTGCATAAAGCTCGCTTGCAGAATACTTCTGAGAAGTTTCCTTTTTCCAGTCTGTAAGTGTTGTAACAAAATCATAAATCAGATAAAAAAGCTTCTTTCCAAGGCGTACAGAAGGATCAGACTTTACAAGCTCGTCAAGTTTTTTAAGGCTTGTAAAGTAAGCTTCTTCCAGTTCAGGATTATCAAAAATCATTGCGGCAGCAGAAGGCTGTAAATACATGAATAAATCTGTATCAAGAGCTTCTACAATTATGTCGTAGGAATGTCCGCTGTTTATGATTTTAAGCAATTCTTCTGTAAGTCTTGAAGGAGATATCTGACCTAAAAGTTCTGCAGATTGTCTGATTTTTCTGCGCAAAGAAAAAGACATTTTTGCATGTGTCGTAGCTGAATATTTTATAGCCCTCAGCATTCGTACAGGGTCTTCAACAAAAATAGTATCAATTGAAATTACAGGACGAAGAACGTGCTTTTTTATATCACGCATTCCGCCAACATAATCAATTACCTGTTCAAGAATCGGGTCGTAATACAGGGCATTGAGGGTAAAATCTCTTCGGTGAACGTCCTGTTCAATTGTTCCAAAATCATTACCGACTGAACCGTCTGCATTAGAACGGAATGTACTTACTTCGAATATTTTCTGTCCGAAAACAACGTGAACAAGCCTAAACCTGCGTCCGATTATTCTTGAGTTTCTGAAAATCTTTTTAATTTTTGAAGGGGTTGCATCAGTAACAATATCAAAATCTTTCGGAGTGTTTCCTACTATCAAATCTCTGACTGCACCACCAACAATATAAGCGGTATATCCTGCATCTCTCAGCCTGTTGATTATCTGGATGGCATCTGGATCGATTTTATTATTTGAAATAAGATGCTCATCCTTAGTGTAAACGACGGCTTTTTTTACAAGATTTCCTTTTACATCTGTACCATATCGATATAACACAATGAATGAATAATATTGTGTTTAGGGAATGATAGTCAACTAGCAGTTACCCGATACATCCATTCAGCCAGGCAAGGAGGTCTGATTCAACCACCTCTTTGTCTACTTCATTGAGGATTTCGTGACGGTCTTCCGGATATTCTTTGATTACGATGTTTTTAATTCCCTTTCGGCAGTAGATTTTGTAAAGCTTCTGGACTGTTTTTCCGTAATCACCTACAGGGTCCTGACCACCATAAATCATGTAGAGAGGAAGTTCTTTTGGAATGTTGTCTATATTGCTGCGATTGTGGATTGTACTGAGGCCGGTCATCATATCTGAATAGAATGATGTTGTGAGCGGGATATTGCACCACTTGTCGGAAAAGAACATCTGTACGTTCATTTCGTTTCTTGAAAGCCAGTCATGGTTTGTTTTCTTTTCTGTTTTTTCGTTATAGTTACCGAAAGCAAGGGTATCAAGGAATGGAACAAAACTGTTTCCGCCGCGAATTGCTTTTATAAGTGAAACTGCAATCTTTCCAAAGAAAATCAAGGCATCTCTAGGACCTGCTGTACCGCAGAGAACACAACCGTCTATATCTTTTCCGTAATTTTCAATATAGCCCTGAGCAACAAAAGAACCAAAGGAATGACCAAGTAAAACAATCTTTTTTCCGGGATATTCTTTTTTGTAGGAATCAATAACTTCGTGTAAATCTTCTACAACTCTTGCAAAACCGTCTTTATCTGCAAGTTTACCGAACATTCCAGTTTTTGCTTCTACGGCAAGTTCAGCAGTTTTTCCATGGCCACGCATATCATAAGCATTAAAAACATAACCATTTTCTGCTAGTATTGAGCCAATTCTATCATACCTAAGAGAATGCTCTGCAAGTCCGTGATGAAGTTGAACAATTCCTTTAATATCTTCTTCAGGATCCGGTGCCCATCTGTTAATCCATAGTTCAGTACCATCATTTGCCTTAAATGCAAAACCCTTAATCTGCATAATAGTTGCCTCCAATATTCTATGTATTATTTTTAGAAAAAATGGTAAGATTTGTATATGAGCGGTATGAATACAGAAATTGTAACTACAGAAAAGACGGTATTTGGCGGAAATACAATTGCCAGAATCGACTCTAAAACAGTTTTTATCCCTTTTTCATTGCCGGGTGAAACCTTATCAATTAACATAGTACAACACAAAAATGATTATGACAACGCAGAAATAGTAAAAATAATTGAACCTTCTCCATACAGAATTACACCGCCCTGTAAATATTATGGTCTTTGCGGTGGCTGTAATATGATGCATGTTGCTCCTGAATATCAGCGTGAATTACGAAAACAGATGCTTTACGATGCTTATAAAAGCAACAAGATTGAGCCTGAATGTGAAATAGAAACTGTTTATGGTCCTGATTATAACTACCGTGCAAGATTCCAGCTTAATGAAGGCGGTTTATCTCAAAGAAGCGGAAATAATGTTGTCCAGATAAAAGAATGTCTTTGTGCAGAATCACCTGTAAATCAGTACTTTGCTGAAACACCTGCAGAAAAGCGTCCGTCTGGAAGATGCCATGTTTTTGGTAGTGAAAAATCTGTTCAAAAGCTCACAATTGAAAAAATTGATGATTTTTCCGGTAAAAAAGTCTTAAATAATAGACAAGTTGGTAATAAATCTAAGAAACTGAAAAACATAAAAGAAAATCACTATTTTTCCGGTACGATTTTGTCGCCAGAAAATACGGTTACTGCTGTACTGAATGGCAAAAACATTGAGTTTGATGTACGGGGCTTTTTCCAGTCTAATCTTTTTGTATTCGAAAAGGTTGTAGATTTAATGATAAAACTTCTTCCTCCGGGTGAGAATGTTCTTGATATGTATTCGGGCTGCGGTTCACTTTCTGTTTTTCTTGCAGAAAGATTTGCCAACGTTGTTATGGTTGAACATAACCGGGATGCAGTTGTTTTTGCAGAAAGAAATATGAATGGAAAGCAGCATTTAAGCTATGGTTTAAGCGGTGAAAACTGGGTAAAAAACTGTGCTTCCTCCTGCCCTGCTTTTGATGCCTGTGTAATTGATCCTCCACGTTCCGGCGCAGAAAAAGCTGTAATTCAATATCTTTGTAAGAGTAAAATCCCTGTAATTCTTTATATTTCATGTAATCCGACAACACAGGCAAGAGATGCAAAAAGCCTTATAGAAGCAGGTTACTCAATGGAAAGGCTTTTTCTTCTTGATTTTTATCCGAATACAAGTCACATTGAAAGCATGGGGTTGTTTATTAAGTCATAAATGTATAAGGAAAAATTAAAGGATAAAAAAATAAAAATGAACAGAAAGTTTTTTGCAGTTCTTATTTTGATTTTCGCTCCTCTGTTTTTTAATAATCAAGGCTTTTCTGTTTATTCTCAGGATAAATTAACAAACATAAATGCTTCATGGACAAGTGTATTACCAGGTAAGGTTGTATATCAGCCGGAAGTTTCATCTTATGGTTTTGCAGTAATGACAGATGCCCGCGATGTTGAAGTTTTTTCGAATGATGGAAAACTTGTATGGGAAAAGCATCTTAAAAAGTTTAATTCACCTTTTTTTACTTTTCTGAAAGACGATTTTCTTACAATCATTACCGATTCGGGGAAGCATCTTGCCTTAATAAATCCTGATGGGACTGAGCTGTGGAATATTGATTTAGATTTTAAGATTACCGATAAACCTGTTTCCGGTAGAGACGGCCGTTTCTTTATCAGGGGACAGGACAGATTATGCTGCTACACTATAACAGGTCTTAGAAAATGGAGCATAAAAACTCCCGTTCAGTCTAAACTGCCGCTACAGACACTCACAGACGGGAGCCTTGTTGTGTTCTTAAATGAAATGCAGGACCATAAAACAAAAGCTCTCCGCATAACACCTTTTGGCGAAATCATTGAAGAAATACTTTTTGCAGGAGAAGTTGTAACCTCAATCACAACACCTAAAGGCGTTCTTTTAACCTTTACGGACGGAAGCTGCGGACTTTTTGATTTAATCACAACCGATAATCAGAATCAGAAAATACAAAACGGAGTTGTTGAGCATAAATGGCTGCTTCAAAGTGACACCAAAGATAAACGCAACTTTTTTGTTCTTTCACAGAATAAAGACAAAATCATTTATATAAATCACCGCAGTTCATCAATAGAAATAGACTATATTGATTCTTCTGATGGAAATATTTATCAGTCATTTTTTGTACAGAATGTGCAGCCTTCACCAACCTGTTTTTATAACGACGACGGTGTTTTGATTGCCGATAAAGAAAATGCATTTTTCTTCAACAACAATGGAAAGCAGCTGTGGTCTGGAAAAATGCCGCAGAAAGGAAGCCGCGAATATTACAATAACCTGCTTTTTACAACCGACAATCATTTTGTTCTGTTCGGTTTGAACTGGTCTATAAACGCATTCAGAACAAGTCAGACATCAAAGAAAAAGAATAAACAGGAAAATCCGCCAAAGGAACGTGAAAACTATAATTCATTTTACAAATATGATCCGGGAGTTTATGATTTAATTCTTTATTCTAACAAAATAAACGAAGAAATGATTGATGATGTACGTTTTAAAGCCCTGTCTGAAGGAAACTATGCTAAAGATGAAACAGCCTGGATTTCTAACCTTATGGGTTATAACTATCTTTATACTAATTTTCTGACGCTTTCAAATACAACCGCTGTACGTGTAGAAAAAACTGTTTTTGAAACGGATATGGTCGGCCTGGAAAAAATGCTTTATGAGCTTTCAGCTTTTAATTCAGATGTATTTACAGACCAGATATGCCTTTATCTGCGAAAAGAAAAGAACCGTACTCTCCTTCACTCTTTAATCTCCGGAATTGCAAAAAATGGTTATGATTCCGATTACAGAATATTACAAAACTTATCTCAATTTGCCAAAAACTTAAATCCAAAAGATGATTTGCTTCTGGGAGATGTGTGTGATGCCGTATATTCAATCTGCAGAACAATGGGAAGTGAAGCCATAAATCAGTACGGTAAAAACATTTATTCAGAGCTTTTATATCCAAAATATTCTTCTGTTACGCGTGTCAAAGCAAGGGAATCCCTGAAAAAACTTGCTGAAAGTATTTCAAGTAAATAGGAAAAATCTTGCGTTATATTTTTAATGCGTTATAATATAAGAATACTACTTTCCTACGAGGCGTTTATGAAAAAAATAATATCTTTATCTTTAGTTTTACTTTGCTTATCTGCTGCTCTTTTTGCTTTGGAAGTTGATGAGCCAGAACTTCAATCAACAGGTACTCAGACAATTGAGTTTATCAACTACACAGGTCCACATAAGGTTATAGATTCAATCAGTGCTATTAAGAAAATCGGTTCCGACATGGGTAAAATGATTGTTCCGGAACAGGCTTCCGCAATCGGCGATAAAAATAAATATTATGTTGTACATGCAGTTGATGCAAATCAGAAAGATAAACTTGATGCAGATATTCTTTTTATTGGAAAAAATGCTTCTGTAGACCATATTACAAACCTCAGACGTATTATCAGTGCTTATCTTTCTACTGCTTATTCTTATTCAGAAAGAGATGCTGATACTCTTGCTGTTTTTATCACAGTTTATAATGCTGTTTACCGTGGAAAATATGATGTTTTCCAGTCAAAATATAAGAATGTAGTTATGAAAAATCTTTCTAAGAATAACTGCGGTCTTTCTACAAGCTATAAGGATTGGCCTGGTCAGTCAGAAATTGTAATTCCTCTTTATGATGTTAATGGTGGTCTTTCAACAGTAGATACTTCTGTAATCAGTGATGATAAAGTTATTGATTCAATGCAGGATGATGATGACAAGAATGTTGAAAAACGAAAAGACCTTGTTGACTTGAAGGAAAGAGAAGCTGAAGATGCAGACGATAAGGCAAAAAAAGCTGAAAAGAAAGCTGATGACGAAAAGAAAAAGCTTGATGAAAAGAAAAAGGAAGCTGACGATGCCAAGAAGAAAGCAAAAGAAGAACCTACTCCTGACAACAAAAAGAAAGCCGAAGAAAAACAGAAAGAAGTAGAAGAACAGGAAAAGGTTGTTGAAGAAACTGAAAAAGAAGCTGAAGAAAAGCGTGAGTTTGCAGAAAAGAAACAGGAAGAAGCTCAGGAAGAACGAAAAGTGATAGCTAAAGACCAGAAGGATGTTCAGGACCGTGAAGCAGAAATTGCAAAGATGGGCTCTGAATATGGTATTATCCTCAGTGATGAAGCACAAATGCTTTCTCGTCTTGTTAAGTTCAATGTAGCTGATGGTGAAATCATTAAGAAGTCACCTGTTTCTGAAATCCGTAACAGAACTATTTATAAATCTGGCAAACAGTACATGGCTGTTGCAGGTGAAAATACTGGAAACGGTACTATAAAGCTTGTTCTTATTGACGACAACAATATGGAAATTGTAAGCGAAAGTAATGAAGTTGTTTCTGAAGATTCTGTTCTTGTACAGGACGGTGAAGATTTCTACTGTATCATTCAGGATGGAAACAACTGGGTTGTTGGTAAATATGATGCTAATCTTGCTTTGAAGCTGAAGTCCCCGGTTGCTGTAAAGAGCTCTACTCCAATTACAATTACCGATTCAGGAATTGTTGTTACATCTAGCAATGGCCAGCTCAGACTTCTTTCTAAATCTGATTTGACATCAATTACTAAGGAAAAGAAAGCTGTATCGGATGATGCTAAATAACAGCAAAAGCTGCTACTGTATTAAAGCGGTAAACTTTTACCGCTTTTGCTCATAGTTTTACTGCGTAAAACTATGCACTAAAAAAGCCGGCCATTTTGTTAAAATGACCGGTTTTTTTTATTTATCAACACTAAATTAACTAAGTGACTGCAGTTTTGCTTCGCAAAACTGCAAGCGAAAGCAGATTATGTGGACGGTAAACAATACGCAGAAGCTTTCGCTATTATTCGTCTTTTTGCAGATTGGCAAAGGTACTATAGGCAGGCAGGAAGGAAATCTTTACATCGCCGGTGGCACCGTTTCGCTGTTTGGCAAGAATGATTTTTGCTTCCTGTACGGGAGTTTTATCATCCTTTAAGCGGGTACGGTGAATGAACATTACAACATCGGCATCCTGTTCGATTGAGCCGGAACCTCTAAGCTGGGCAAGGTTTGGTTCCTCACCTTCTGCAGCTCGTGCTACCTGACACAATGCTACAATCGGGATTTCAAGCTCTCGGGCAAGAGCCTTTAATGATTTTGAAACTTCAGAAACCTGATCGTATACCGGTGCCGAAGGATTTTCGGTAGTAATCAAACCGATATAGTCAATAAAAATGATTTTTACACCATGGTTGGCAACCATTCGGCGAGCCATAGCTCTTAATTCAAGCAACCTCATGTTCGGGGTGTCGACGGTATACAAGGGGGCTTCAAACCATCTTCCGGCGGCATCCTGGATTTTCATAATATCATCACGCTTAATAAGACCTGAACGCATTCTAGACATATCAACACGGGCTTCCATTGAAAGTATTCTCATACCTATTGATTCATAAGGCATTTCAAGTGAGAAAAATCCGCATGGAATCTTACGTTCAAGGGCTATATGCTGCATCATTGAAAGTGCAAGTGCTGTTTTACCGATTGAAGGACGAGCACCTATGATTATAAGCTCTGATTTCTGGAAACCTGAAGTAAGTGAATCAAGATAAGCAAAGCCGGAAGGAACACCTGTGAACTGATTCTTGCTCTTATATCTTGCATCAATAATTTCGATTTCACGAATCATGATGTTTTTTACTTCGTGTATTTTTGTCGTCTCATTTTTTTCGGCAATTGCAAATATTTTCTTTTCAGCTAAATCCAAAAGTGCCTTACTGTCCTGGTTTAATTCAAAAGCTTCTGCTCTTAATTCCGAAGAAATCTTTATAAGCTCACGTCTTGTGGAACGGTCCAGAACAATATCTGCATAATAATTTATGTTTGCGGCTGAAGCTACGGTATTCGTCAAAGAAGCAATATTAGCCGGACCACCTGCTTTTTCGAGAGTTCCGTCTTCTGTAAGCTGATTTATTAAGGAAAGAGTATCCCCTCTTACACTTTTTGTATTAAGTTTAACTAATGCGTCGTAAATAATCTGGTTTTGAATTGAATAAAACCTGTCTGGACGGAGCTTGGAAACAACTTCTCCCATTGCGGACCAATCCTGTAATAAAGCGCCTAAAACGGCCTGTTCTGCTTCTATACTGTGTGGTGGTATTCTATCTTTTAAGGTTGTTTCCATTTTTCTTATCCTTATTTTTTATAGTTTTATTATACAGCATTTTATGCATAAAAAAAAGCCGTTAATGTATTACATCAACGGCTTTTTCTGCAAAATTATTGATTATTATTCAGCAGAAGATTCAGCAACAGGTGCTTCGGCTTTTGGCTCTTCAGCAGCTGGTTCAGCAGGAGTTTCTGCTGGTGCTTCAGCTTTTGGAGCATCGTTGCGCTGGTATCTGTTTCCTTTAGCTGGTTTAGCAGGTTTTTCTTCTTTCTTTTCCTCTTCCTGTGCTTTTACAGTAAAGTGGATTTCTGCAACCTGTGATTCATAAAGCTTAATTGTAGCTTTGAATGTACCAACTGTTTTGATTGCAATACCCATAAGATCGATTCGTTTTCTTTCGATTTCGAATCCAAGCTTTGTAAGTGCATCGCCTACAACATGAGTTGTAACAGCACCATAAAGTTTGCCGTTTGCTCCAGCTGGCATTGTAATTTCAATTACAGCTGATTCAAGTTTTTCTTTAAGGCTTGCAGAATCCTTTCGTTTCTGCTCTTTGCGTGCTTCGATTTCTGCCTTGCGGCTTTCGAAAAGTGCTACTGTTGTTTCATTGTATGGAACAGCAAGATTTCGTGGAAGAAGGAAGTTACGTGCATAACCGTTAGCAACGTTTTTTACATCTCCCTCTTCTCCAAGTGATTTAACGTCTACGTTAAGAATTACCTTCATTTCAAGCTCCTGTCATTAAGAAACGCGAGCAGTTGCGCAGCGTTTCATTGGTTTGTTTTATAAGAAATTTTTAATACCGAGTATAAAAAATTTTCCTTAATATAGCAGCTTCGGAGTATGAAGCAGCTCTTTATTTTTATAATTTTAGTCAGCAACAAATGGAAGCAAGCTGATTGCTCTTGCTCTTTTGATTGCTTTTGCAACTTCACGCTGATGTTTTGCACATGTACCTGTAATACGGCGTGGAAGAATCTTTCCTCTTTCTGTCATATAGCGGCGGAGTGCATCTGCATCTTTGTAGTCAATTTTTGCCTTGTTAGCACAGAAACGGCATACCTTCTTGCGGAAGTAAGTCTTAGACTTAGCACGTCCGTCACGGTCATCATCACGACCTTCTGACTCAACTGTAATTTCATTCATTGCAGCTTCCTGTTCCTGTTTCTCTTCAAATTCCTGTGTATTTTCTTCAGACATTTAAATCTCCTTAATTAAAATCTAAAATCATTACCTATCTTTTATTAGAATGGAATATCTTCAGGGATATCCATACCTGTATCACCGTAAGAATCATTTGAATATCCAGATGAATATCCATTTGATGAATTATTAGCCGGCTGGAAATGTGGTGCACCAGAAGCTGGCTGTGAAGGGCCATCACCTCTTCCACCAATAAGCTGAACATTATTTGCAACAACAGTAACCTTGCTGAACTTCTGTCCATCTTTCTCCCATCGGTCTTGCTTTAAATAACCATCAACAACAATCTGTTTGCCCTTTGTAAGATAAGGCTTAAGATTTTCTGCGGTTTTTCCCCAGATGGTAACGTCAAAATAATTAACCTCGTCAATCCACTGGTCACCATTTTTCTTACTTCTGTTGACAGCAATACTTATATTTGCCCTGGCCTGACCATTAGCAACGTAACCGAAGCTTCTTTCATCAGTTCCAAGATCCTTTGTAAGCCTTCCAACAAGAACAACATGATTTGTATCTGTCATAACAAACTCCTTCTAAAATGTAACTGGTGGCATTTACAGATTAAGATTATTTTTCTTCAAGTTTTACAAACTGATATTTCAAAAGGTTCATATTGATTTTGAACTCTTTGCTGATATCAGCAACTTTTGCAGGGTTAAGCTTAATATTATAAATAATAAAGCGTCCTCTGTTCTGTTTTTTGATTTCGTAGGTAAGATCGCGGTCACCAAATACTTTTTCTTCTTCGATTTCCGCACCGAATTTGGCGAGAGTGCCTTTCAAATCCTCGGCACCTTTTTTGGCTTTTTCATCATCAAGAGGGAAAATAGCCATAAGTTCATACTTTTTCATAAGTATCTCCTGTTTTTTCATTGCACATGCAATGTTTAGGAGGACATGTAATACAATCCTCTAATCGACGATTATCTGACTGTACAATAAAAAACTCAGCAATACCGATTTGCAGTGAGTCTTTTATTCCTCCTTATGGACTAAGGAAAATCCTGTTACAGATTTCCAAGGGGTGTTCTGATAATATAGATTAAATTTCAAATAACGTCTATACTTATTATATATTTTATTTTTGGAAAATATGATGAAGAAACTTAGAAGTGTATTTTTACTCACAATATATTTACTGTTTGCCGGAACTTTTTTAAGTGCACAAGAGGCAAATAATCCGGCAAATTATAATATTGATTTAAGCAGTTTTGCAAGAAATATTTCTCTTACAGCTGATAATGATGAAGGTGCTTATTCTTGTACCATTAACCTTAAGTTTAAGAAAAATATACCTGTAAGGAATGATACACTTACATTTTTCTTAAAGTTTGCTTCTAACTTTTCTTGTGAAAAACTTAATTATGAATTTTTGATTGATGATAAAGTAATATCTTCTGGGGTTATAAATAATACTATTACTAAGGCAAAGTCTTTTGATTCTTCTGTAGTCATACAAATAAAAAATGATATTGGTGAATCAACTATAATTAAACTCAGTTTTACTGGAATCAGCGAAAAAAAGCCCTGGATTCAATTAAAAGAAGCTAAACTTCCTAAGGAACCAAAGGTTCAAAAAGAACAAAAAACACCGAAAGAGCCTAAAGAACCAAAACAAAAAGCTGAGAAAAAATCAAAGAAAGAAACAAAAACTCAAACTGAAGAACCTGAAATAATAGAATCTACTGAAAATAGTCAGCCTGAATCCCAGGTTTCAGAAACTTCATCAGAAACAGAATTCGTATCAGAAGCTGAAACTTCATCTGAATCTGAAAAAACAGTTGAAACTTCATCGCAATCTGAAACTCAAACAGAAACTCCAACAGTATCAGAAGCCGAAACCTCTGCTGAAAAAAACAAAAAGGGCAGTTTCTCAGCATGGCTTAAATCATTATTCTCTAAGAAAAACAAAAAGCTTCCAAAGGAAGTTCAAACTTATGTAGAAACCCTGGAAACAAATCAAAACAGTCTGTTTATCAATTCAATGAATAAAAAGAAAAAGCTTTCACAACTGACCGGGCCGTTTAATACAAACGAACAGGTTATTCTTGTGTGGATATATAAGGAATTGCCGGAAAATACAAAATATGCAGTTTCAAATAATGATAAATATATTACAGACTCCCCTTCAGTATTCTTTGCAGACAGTTATAAAGAAGTTACTGAATATATAACTGTTCACGGAATGGAAGAAGCTTTTAAGAAGTATTTCAGTGCTAATACAGAGAAAAAAGAAGAACCTGTATTAAAAATTGAAAATAAAGAACCAGAAAAAACAGAAATACTAGAATCTGTAGTTGAAGAATCAAAACAGGAGCCGGAACCAGAACCAGTAATTGAGGAAACTCCTTTCTTTGAACTTCCACTTAATAACGATTCAAACTCTAATTATTCAAGCTACAAAAAGGAATACCTTCAGGATTACGCACCAAAGAAAAAGCTTGAACTTCCAAAAGAATCAATTTCGGAAAAAACAATTGATAATCCTGATGAATCAGACAGCTTTGGCCGCACCCTTTTGATGAAAGCCGCCCAAAACGGTAATAACTGGGAAATTAAATCCCTGCTTGCGTCCGGAGCAGATGTAAACCTTAAAGATAATGACGGCTGGACTGCGTTAATGTATGCAATCCGTTATCAGCAGAATATTTCAATAGTTGAAACACTCATAAATGCCGGAGCCAAAATCAAAGTTAAGAATAAGTATGATTTATCTCCACTTATTCTTGCAGCCTCTTACAACGGAAACCCTGAAATTACAAAAAAGATTCTTTCGTATTATTCAGTTTCCGAAAAAGAAGTCTTACAGGCATTTGTTTTAATGTTATCAGATAATTCTTCATCTGATTTTGCCAAGCTTGCAAAGATTGAAGAGTTCCTGTACAAATCTATACCATTGAACACCTTCTACAATGGAAAAACACCGCTTATGTATGCAGCCCAGTATTCAGATTCAACAAAGATTTTGAACTGCCTTATGGAAGCCGGCGCCATAACTTCAATACGTTCAACAGAAGGCAAAACAGCCTTTGATTATGCACAGGAAAACAAGCTTCTTGAACACGATGACTGTTACTGGGCACTCAACAGGAAATAGTTTTTATGAGAATTACAGGCGGAACTTTAAAAGGTAGAATTATAAAATGTCCTGACGGCATAATAAGACCAGCAATGGACAGAATGCGCGAATCAGTTTTTTCAATTCTTGGCGATTTATCGGGCAAATCCTTTTTAGATTTATTCTCCGGTTCAGGAACAATAGCAATAGAAGCCGTTTCCAGAGGTGCAGCCCATGTAGAACTGTGCGAAAAGGACAAAATTAAGGTAAATACTGTACTGGAAAACGTTGCAATAACAGAATCAGACTGTAATGTAAAAATACAATGCCACTTTATGCCCGTGGAATACTTTATCAAACGCTGCAAAACCAGCTTCGATTACATTTTTTTTGATCCGCCCTTCCCTTACAAGTTTCATGAACAGCTTGTTGAACAGGCAGATAAAAATGGTCTGTTAAATAAAACAGGCACCATTTTAGTTCATCGCCCGGAAGAACACAAAATGCCTGACAAAATCGGCAATCTTATCCGTTCAGACCAGCGTGTTTATGGCCGCTCAATTGTAGATTTCTATACATATCCGGCAGAAACAACCAAAACAGCGGACGGAAAATAAGTATTTGACATATATAAATATTATGTTATTATAAATAATAGTATAAAAATATGAATAGTAAAATGCAGGCAGAAGAAAAATTAAAAAATGCTTTATCTAACAAGGTGATTCCAGATGGATTCATCAAAGTAACAGATAACCCCGTCCAGGGGCTGACTTCCGAGCAAAAAGTAATTTTGAATCGCAAGGCAAATGCTATGTTCAATGCAGGAAACATTGAAGATGCCCGTCGTATTTTTATCACTACAGGTTATTCAGATGGTCTTACCAGAGTCGGTGACTATTACATGAATAAAAATGAAGGGTTAAAGGCATTGAAAGCCTACTATCTCGCTCATAATAAGCGTGATGCAGAACCAATCTATGAATCTTTAGCTCAGATAATTTCGACTCTATTACAAGAACAATAAATAAAGGGAGATTTAAAAAAAGCTATGGAAAATAATTATTCACAGCAGCAGGATATTTTTGAACAGCAGGATATTGGTTTATCAGCAGACACAATTACCGATAGCAATGAAAAAATTACTGAACTTTCAAAAAAAGGTTATCAGCTTCTTAAAGAAAATGATACAGAAGGAGCACGTGCAGCATTTATGTCAATCCTCGATATAGAGGAAAACAATAATTATGCTCTCGTTGGTCTTGGTGATATTGCAAGAAAACAGAATGATTTTAACGAAGCAATAGCTTATTACAACCGCTGTCTTTCATACTATCCTTCAAACAATTATGCATTATTCGGTCTGGCAGACTGCTACAAGGCCCTCAATCAGTTCTCAAAGGCTATTGATATCTGGCAGCAGTATCTTATGCATGATGATAAAAACATTACAGTTATCACACGCGTTGCCGATGCATACCGCAAAACAAAAGACTTCAAAAAATCAAAGGAGCTTTATCTTAAAGTTCTTGATATGGAAAAGGATAATCCTTACGCCTTAATCGGTCTTGGACACCTCAGCTACGATTTTAAAGAATATAAGGATGCCCTTTATTACTGGACAAGGATTTACGACCTTAATCAGGATAACTCAGATATCCGTGTTCTTACTGCAATCGGTAACTGCCACAGAAAGCTCAAGACTTTTGAAAAAGGTACATACTACTTTGAAAAAGCACTTTACCGTGACCCTAAAAACTTCTATGCACTTTTCGGTCTTGCCGACTGTTACCGTGGAATGGGCCAGCAGATTAAATCAATTGAATACTGGAACAAGATTCTCGAAATAGACCCTCGAAACAAAGTAATTCTGACTCGTGCCGGCGATGCCTATAGAACAACAGGCAATTACGAAGAAGCTGTAATTTATTACAACAAAGCTCTTGAAATTGACTTTGATATTTATGCCGCAATCGGTCTTGCTTTAGTCTGCAAGTGTCAGGGAAAAACTGATGAAGCTATTACACGCTTCAAAACCCTCATTCAGAATGATCCAAGGAACTCCCGTCTTTACGTTGATTTAGCCGAATGCTACATCCAGTGCAACAAAACAGACGAAGCAATCAAAATCCTTGAAAACTTCATCAAGAATGACGGTAAAAATATGCAGATTAAAAATCTCTTAGAGAGAATTAAACGGCATTAATCATATTCCATATTTTTTCATATTATGTTATACTTTCCACCAAAATATTTTTAAAATTGGTATAAATATTTTATAGGAGCAAGTATGACATATTCGTATTTCCCAGGCTGCACGCTCAAAAACAAGGCAATTGACCTTGATAAGTATGCGCGCATTTCTGCGGAAGCATTAGGATTCACACTTGAAGAAATCCCTGACTGGCAGTGTTGTGGCGGCGAATACCCAATGGGTAAAGATGAAATTGCTACAAAACTTTCTTCTGTACGAGCTTTGGCAAGTGCAAAAGATGCCGGTCATGAATTGGTAACCCTTTGTTCTGCATGCTACAACGTTATCAAACAGGTAAACAACGATGTTCTTACAGACGAAACGGTTGACTTTAAGGTGAACACTTATCTTAAACAGGATGAGATTGAGTATCATGGAGAAACAAAAGTCCTTCATTATCTGGAAATACTCCGTGATGTTGTTGGTTGGGACAAGGTAAAAGCTGCTGTTAAAAAGCCTTTTACAGGAAAGAAAATCGGTGCTTATTACGGTTGTCTTCTTCTCCGTCCGGGCAAAGTACTTCAGTTAGATGACCCGGAAAATCCAAAAATCATTGAAGATTTTATTAAAGCAATTGGTGGTACTCCAGTAATCTATTCACAGAGAAATGAATGCTGCGGTGCTTACACAATGTTCGAAGATGAATCAATCCCTAAAAAACGCGCAGATAAAATATTAAGCAATGCAGAAGATATGGGAGCAGACTTCTTAGTTACTTCCTGTCCTTTGTGCCGCTATAACCTCATTAAAAACAAGGGTGAATCAAAGCTTGATGTTATTTATTTCACAGAACTTCTTGCAGAAGCTCTCGGTCTTAAGGAGGATAAATAATGCTTGCTAAAGAAATTGAACAAGTTAAAGAAGAGATTCTGCTCAAATCCGGCGTAAACCCTAAAAAATGTATGGTTTGCGGTAAATGCTCAGGCACTTGTCCAAACTACGATGCAATGGAATATCATCCACATCAGTTTGTACAGATGGTAGAAAATGGCGAGATTGAAAAGCTTCTCAATACAAAATCAATTTATGCCTGTTTAAGCTGCTTTGCCTGTCTTGAACGCTGTCCACGTCAGGTTGAGCCTGCTAAATTGATTGATGCTGTACGTCAGGTTGTAGAAGGAACTCGCGGACCTCACCGTCTGGATCCTGTACAGGTTCCTGAACATTTGGATGCTGATATGCCTCAGCAGGCTATAGTAAGTGCTTTCAGAAAGTACAAGAAATAAGGAGTGACATAGAAAATGGAAAGAATTGGTGTATTTGTATGTCACTGTGGTACTAACATTGCCGGCACAGTTGACGTAGAAAAAGTAACAGATGAACTTGCTAAAGTACCTGGTGTAGTTTATTCAACCCACTATACTTACATGTGTTCATCTGCCGGTCAGAAAATGATTGAAGACCATATCAAAGACGACAAGCTTACAGGTGTTGTTCTTTGTTCCTGCTCTCCACGTATGCACGAAAAAACCTTCCGTTCATGTGCAGAAAGAGCTGGTCTTAACGGTTATAAAGTAGAAATTGCAAATATCCGTGAACAGACCTCCTGGGTTTGTAAAGATATTGAAGAAGGAACTAAAAAGGCAATCGCACTTGGAAAAGCTGCAATTGCAAAAACAATGCTCAACACACCTTTAATTGAAGGTGAAACCCCAATGACAAAAAGAGCTTTGGTTATTGGTGGTGGTATTGCCGGAATTACAGCCGCACTCGATATTGCAGATGCAGGCTTCCCGGTTGACATTGTAGAAAAGGATTACACAGTAGGCGGTAAGATGGCTAAGCTTGATAAAACCTTCCCTACTCTTGACTGTGCTTCCTGTATCGTTACTCCAAAAATGACAGAAGTTAGCCAGAATCCTAACATCCGCATCTTATCTTATTCAGAAGTAACAGCTGTAAAAGGTTATATTGGTAACTTCGAAGTAGATATTAAACGTCATCCACGCTTTGTTGACGAAGAAAAATGTACAGGTTGTGGTGCATGTATTGAAAAGTGTCCTAACAAAAAGGTTCCAAATGCCTTCAACCTTAATCTTGATAACTGCAAGGCAATTAACATTCCTTTTGCACAGGCTGTACCAAAAGTTGCTGCAATCAATCCTACATACTGTCTTCACATGAAGGCTATGGAAAAAGGCAACGACAAGGTTTGTGGATTCTGTGAAAAAGCCTGTACCGCTGGTGCAATTGACTTTCATCAGAAAGAAACAACCCTTACAGAAAAATATGGTGCAATCATCGTAGCAACAGGTTATAACCCAATCAGCCTTGAAAAGTTTGATGAGTATGCCTATAACCAGAGCAAAGATGTAGTTTCATCACTTGAGTTTGAAAGACTCTGTAACGCTTCTGGTCCAACAAATGGTCATCTTCTCCGCCCTTCAGATGGAAAAGAACCAAAGAACATTGTATTCATTCAGTGTGTTGGAAGCCGCTGTTCAGCAGATGCAACAAAAGGACACGAATACTGTTCAAAAATCTGCTGTATGTATACCGCTAAGCACGCTATCCTTACACGAGACCATTATCCAGATACAAACATTACCGTATTCTATATTGATGTTCGAACACCTGGTAAAAACTTCGATGAGTTCTATCGCCGAGCAGTTGAACAGTATGGTGTTCACTACATTAAAGGTATGGTTGGTAAAGTTACTCCACAGGCAGATGGTACACTCGATGTTCAGGGAAGCGATTTGATTCTGAACAAACAGGTTCACATTAAAGCCGATATGGTTGTTCTTGCAGCATCAATCGAAGCAGATAAATCTGCACGACCACTTGCTACAATGCTTACAACTTCAATGGATAACAACGACTTCTTCCTTGAAGCACATGCAAAGCTTAGACCTGTAGAATCACCTACAGCCGGTATTTTCCTTGCAGGCTGCTGTCAGGGACCAAAAGATATTCCTGAAACTGTAGCTCAGTCTTCTGGTGCTGCAGCAAAAGCAATCTGTCTTCTTGTTAAAGATAAGCTCAAGAACAATCCTTGTACAGCTAATCCTAATGAAAATATGTGTAATGGTTGTGGACAGTGTGCTAACGTTTGTCCTTACGGAGCTATTTCTTATGTTGATAAAGACTTCCGTGGTCCTAACAGAACAACAATTACACGCCATGTTTCACAGGTTAATACAGCTATGTGTCATGGTTGTGGTGCATGTACAGTTGCCTGTCCTTCTGGTGCTATGGATTTACTTGGATTTACGAATAAACAAATATTAGCGGAGGTAGATGCATGTCTGTAGAAACAAATGCTTCTAAAGAATGGACACCAAAAATCGTTGCTTTCTGCTGTAACTGGTGTTCATATGCAGGTGCAGACCTGGCTGGAAACAACCGTCTGGAATATCCTGCAAACGTAAAAATTGTACGAATCCCATGCTCTTGCCGCTTGAATCCTTTGTTTATTTTGCGCGCATTCCAGCGTGGTGCTGATGGTGTAATTTTGTGCGGTTGTCATCCTGGTGACTGTCACTATTCAACAGGTAACTATTTTGCCCGCCGTCGTATGACACTTCTTTTCAGTATGCTTGATTATCTTGGAATTGAGCGTGGAAGAACCAGAGTTGAATGGTGTTCTGCTGCAGAAGGTGTACGCTTTGCCGGAATTATGAACAGTTTTGTAAAGCAGATTACAGAGCTTGGTGAATGTAAAAAGCTGGAGGATGTAAGATGCAAGAACAATTAATTAAACGTGCAAAAGAACTCCTTGCAGAAGGAAAAGTACAGAAGGTTGTAGGCTGGAAAAAAGGTCTTTTTGATGAAGATATTACACCAGCTGTATTTACAAGTGCCGAAGAACTTGATAAAGATTTTGTATTCAATAAATACTGTGCTGCCAATCTTTCTAAATATCTTGTAAAGATTACTCGCGAAATTGAAATAAAGAAATCTACAACAAGAATGAATAATACAATGGCTAAACAGCGCGACCCTAATGCCGCTGAAGCTCCAATTCCTAGCGAAGTTGTGCTTGTTTTCCTTAAGCCAAATGACACTTATTCATTCACACAGCTTTTAAAAGAAAACCGCATTACACGCTCTGATGTTTATGCAATCGGAGTTCCATGTCAGGATACACTTGAAGGCGGCGAACCTTGCGTAAACTGCCAGAACAAAAAGCCTGTTTCCTGCGATGAGCTTATTGGTGTAGAAGCAGAAGCTCCTGCAGTTGAATCAAACAGAATGGAAATGGTAGAAAAGCTTGAAGCAATGACAGCAGAAGAACGCTATGCTTTCTGGCAGAATGAGTTCAGCCGCTGTATCCGCTGTAATGCCTGCCGAAACATCTGCCCAGCTTGTACCTGCGAAAAATGTGTTTTCGACAACAACGCTCTTTATACATCACAGAAGGTTGCTGAAACTTCATTTGAAGAGAGCCTTTTCCACATAATCAGAGCCTGGCACGTTGCCGGACGCTGTACAGACTGTGGAGAATGTTCAAGAGTTTGTCCTCAGGGCATTCCACTTCATCTTCTTAACCGCAAGTTCATTAAAGATATTAATGAGATTTACGGACCTTATCAGGCTGGAGCAGATATGGAAACAAAACCTGCTATGCTCACTTTTAAGGAAGAAGATCCTGAAACCTCTATTATCAGTGACCGCCAGGAAGGAGGAAATGAATAATGCTGTCTATTTCTTCTAATAAAATAAATGATTTTTTCAAAGCCCTTGCTTCAAAACAGGACTTATTCATTCCTGCAGATACAATCGAAGGCAAAGCTGACTTTAAAAAATGGTCAGAAGGCTTACAGTTAAGTTCACAGCTTAAAACTATTCGTTCTGCAAAAGACTTCTTCTTCCCAAAAACAGAGCACATGGTTAGCTACAAGTTTGTAGGAAAAGACGTTACTGTAGAAGATCCTCGTAAGGAATTAAATGATTTTGTAGTATTTGGTGTACGTGCCTGCGATGCAAAATCCTTTGGAATAATCGATAACGTATATTTGAACATGAAGCCGGTTGATTCTTATTACAAGAACCGACGTGAACACGGAATCATTATCACTCTTGCCTGTAACGAGCCTGCAAAAACCTGTTTCTGCTCTTCTTACACAATTGATGCTTCTTTAGCTGATAGTAAGAATACAGCTGGTGATGTAAGCTGCTGGCTTGCAGACGGTAAGTTCTATTTCAGAGCTGATACAGAAAAAGGAAAAGCTTTACTCGATTCAGTAAAAGCAGTTTTTGCTGATGCTGATGAAAAAGCTGTTGCAAAAGTACAGAAAGAAATCTCAGAAAAAATTGAAAAGCTTCCATTTGCTCACCTTGATCTTTCAAAGGTTGGCGGCGTAAAGCCAGAGCAGATGCTTAAAGTTTTCAATTCTAAAATCTGGGATAAAGTTAGCGAAGCTTGTGTAGGCTGCGGAACCTGTACTTACATCTGCCCTACCTGTATGTGTTTTGATGTACGCGACTTTGATACTGGAAACGGTATCCGCCAGATCCGCTGCTGGGACTCTTGTATGTTCTCTGATTTCACTCAGATGGCTGCAGAAAACCCACGTCATACACAAAAGGAAAGAAGCCGACAGCGCTTTATGCATAAGCTTGTTTACTACCCAATGGCTCACGAGGATATTTTCTCTTGCGTAGGCTGTGGCCGCTGTCTTGAAAACTGTCCTGTAAACATGAACATCGTAAAGGTTATAAAAGCTATACAGGAGGATAAAGATATTTAATTATGGAAAACAATGAATCTTTTATTCCTTATGTAGGAAAAATTATTGATATTAAACAGGAAACTCCTGATGTAAAAACCTTCAGCGTAGTTGGTCTTGATGGAAAAAAATTGTTTGAGCATATTCCTGGACAGTGTGCAATGCTTATTGTACCAGGTGTTGGCGAATCAATGATTTCCATTACTTCATCACCTACTCTTACAACTCACATGGAGTTTTCAATTAAGAAATGCGGTTGCGTTACCGACTGGCTCCACAATGCAGAAGTTGGTCAGCAGATTTGTCTTCGCGGACCAATTGGTAACGGCTTCCCTGTAGACACAAAGCTTAAGGGAAAAGACATTCTTGTAATTGCCGGTGGTATTGGAATTGCTCCAGTTCACTCTGTAGTAAACTATATGATGGACCACAGAAGTGATTACGGTAAGATTCAGGTAATATACGGTTCACGTTCAATGGCAGATTTAGTTCGCCGTGAAGAAATGCAGAACGTTTGGATGAAACAGCCTAACTGTTCTATCGACCTTACAATCGACCGTGCAGAAGATGGCTGGAATGGTCATGTAGGTTTTGTTCCACCTTATGTTACAGAGCTTAATCCAGATCCAAGTATGACAGTAATCATGTGTGGACCTCCAATCCTTATTCACCTTTCACTCGATGCACTCAAAAAGCTTGGATTTAAAGACGAGCAGGTTTTCACAACAATGGAAATGAGAATGAAGTGCGGTATCGGTAAATGTGGAAGATGTAATATTGGTGATAAGTTTGTATGTAAAGATGGTCCTGTATTCAGCTTTGACCAGCTTGGTGAACTTCCACCAGAATACTAATGTAACTGATATTCGGGTCAAGCCCGAATATGACATATAAGGAGATATACAATGAAAAGAACATTGATCATTGCAATGGCTTTTTTGGCACTCACAAGTACTGTTTTTGCTGCTAAAGCTAAGAAAGCAAAGAAGGCACCAAAGGCATCTGCTTTTAAAGTAGGTGTTATCTATATTGGTGACGAAAACGAAGGCTATACAGAAGCCCACATGAAAGGTATTGCCGAAATGAAAAAGGCTCTTGGACTTTCAGATTCACAGGTAATCGAAAAGAAATGTATTCCTGAGGATGAAAAAGCTTACGATGCAGCTGTTGACCTTGCAGAACAGGGCTGTACTTACATTATTGGTACATCATTCGGACACGAATCATATCTTATTCAGGCAGCTAAAGAATATCCAAAGATTCAGTTTGCACATGCTACAGGTTATCAGGCAGCAGGTTGCGGTTTGAGCAATATGCATAACTTTATGCCTTCTGTTTATCAGTCACGCTATGTTTCTGGTGTTGTTGCAGGTCTTAAGCTCAACCAGATGATTGCTGATGGCAAGATTAAGGCTGATGAAGCTAAAATCGGTTATGTTGGAGCTTATCCTTTTGCAGAAGTAGTTTCAGGCTATACATCATTCTTCTTAGGTGTACGCTCTGTTTGTCCTTCTGCTACAATGGAAGTTCGCTATACAAACTCTTGGGCTGATATGGCTTTGGAAAAAGAAACTGCAGAAGCTTTCATCGCAAGCAAATGTGTTCTTATTTCTCAGCATGCAGATACAACAGGTGCACCAACAGCTTGTGAAGCAAAGGGTGTTCCTTGTGTAGGTTACAATGTTGATATGACAGCAGTTGCTCCTAACGCTGCCCTTACATCAGCTGCTTTGAACTGGGGTGCTTTCTATACAATGTCTGCTAAGGCTGTAAAGGAAGGAAAAGACTTCGAAGTAAACTGGTCACGCGGATATTCTGACGATGCAGTATTAATTACACCAATCAATCCAAAAGTTGCTACAGCAGATGCTAAAGATAAGGCAAATGCTGCAATCGAAGGAATCAAGAATGGTACAATCAAAGTATTTGATTTGTCTACATTCACAATTGGTGGAAAATCACTTGATAAACTCATTGCTGAAGGCGGCGACTATGCTAAGTATGCTTCTTATGTAAAAGATGGAGCATTCAGCGAGCAGGATGGTTTTGCAGCACCAGCATTCGATTTGAGAATTGACGGTATTGTAGAAAAATAATTTTCTTTTATCCAGGGGGTGATTTTTAAAGTCACCCCTTATTATTTTAAAATAAATATGAATGAAGTTGCAGTTGAATTAAGAAACATTACAAAAATCTTTGGCGACACAATCGCAAATGACGATGTAAGCCTTACAGTTTACAAACACGAAATCCTGTCTATTTTGGGCGAAAACGGCAGCGGTAAAACAACGCTTATGAATATGATTGCCGGCATTTATCGTCCTGATTCCGGAAAGATTCTTATTGATGGAAAAGAAGTTGCAATTCATTCTCCTAAAGATGCTTATAAATATAAAATCGGTATGATTCATCAGCACTACAAACTGGTGAATGTATTTTCTGCGGCCGAAAATATCATTCTTGGAAACGAAGCTAAGGAAAACGAAAAGGTTTTTGACCTTAAAAAAGTTAAGGATGATATCCAGAAGATTTGTGATTTATACGGCTTTAATATCAACTTAGACCAGAAAATATACGATATGTCCGTTTCGGAAAAACAGACTGTTGAAATCCTTAAGGTATTATACAAAGGTGTTGATATTCTCATTCTTGACGAGCCTACTGCCGTTCTAACTCCTCAGGAAACAAAAAGTCTTTTTAACGTACTTAAAAATATGCGTGAGAACGGAAAATCGGTAATCATCATCACTCATAAACTGAACGAAGTTATGGAAATTAGTGACCGTGTTACTGTTTTACGAAAAGGAAAATACATAGATACTGTAAATACATTAAGCACTTCAATTCAGGCACTTACAGAAATGATGGTTGGTGAAAAAATCGACCTTGATATTAAGCGTTCAATGCCTGTAAATCCACGGGAAGTTCTAAAAGTTGAAAATCTTACCTGCTATTCAAAGGATGGGCTTAAAGCTCTTGATGACGTGAACTTTACAATCCGTTCAGGAGAGTTTTTGGGAATTGCCGGAATTGCGGGTTGCGGTGTCCGTGAGCTTTTTGAATGTATTGACGGAATCTGTAAATATACAAAAGGAAAAATCACCTTTTACAATAAGGATGATTCGGAAGTTGACCTTACAAATAAATCAACAAAGGATTTTAAAAAACTTGGCGTAAACATAGCTTTTGTACCAGAAGACAGACTTGGAATGGGTCTTGTTGGACTTATGGGTATGACAGACAATGTAATGCTCCGTTCCTACAAAAAAGGAAAAGTTCCAATTCTTCACAGAAAAGAGCCTAGAAATCTTGCTGCAAAAATCCGAAAAAGACTTGAAGTTGTTACACCGGACATTGAATATCCTGTTAGAAGACTTTCGGGTGGAAATGTACAGAAGGTTTTGGTCGGCAGAGAAATAAGCTCTAATCCTGATGTTCTTTTGGTTGCCTACCCTGTTCGCGGTCTTGATATTAATTCTTCTTACATGATTTACAACAAGCTTAATGAACAGAAAAGCAAGGGTGTTGCAGTAGTTAGCGTTATTGAAGATCTGGATGTACTTCTTGATTTAAGTGACAGAATTCTTGTTTTGAATAATGGTCACATTACGGGAATTGTAGATGCAAGAACTACAACAAAAGAAGAAGTCGGATATTTAATGACTGCCGATGTTAATGAGGTAAAAAATGTTTAATATAAGGCTCAGTAAAAACGATAACCTTAAGCTTTATAAAAAGCTACTGATTAGAATTGGAGCAGTAGTTGCAGCTCTTCTTGTCTGTGCAATCGTAATTATTTCTGTTACAGATTTGAATCCTTTTGAAGTTTACGGCGGAATTATTAACGGTGCTCTTGGAACAAAAAGACGAGTCTGGGTTACCATAAGGGACTTGCTTGTTCTTCTTCTTGTTGCTGTTGGATTAGTTCCTGCTTTTAAGATGAGATTCTGGAATATTGGAGCAGAAGGTCAGATTCTTATGGGTGGACTTGCAAGTGCCGCTTTAATGATTTACTGCTCAAACCTTCCTGGTTTTGTTCTTATACCTTTAATTATGATTTGCAGTTGTGCTGCAGGAATTATCTGGGGAATTATTCCGGCATTCTTTAAGGCAAAATATAATACGAATGAAACGCTTTTTACTTTGATGATGAATTACATTGCGATGCAGCTTATTACATTCTGTATTGTATTCTGGGAAAATCCTCCGGGATCTAACTCGGTTGGAATTATAAATCCTAAAACAAGTGCGGGCTGGTTCCCGGCTGTTTTTGGTCAGCGTTACGGTTTGAATCTTATTATCGTACTTGTTATTACAAGCTTTGTTTTCTTTTATCTTCATTATACAAAACATGGTTATGAACTTAGTGTTGTAGGCGAAAGCTGGGATACTGCACGCTATGCAGGAATAAATGTAAAAAAAGTTATTATTAGAACAATGGCACTTTCTGGCGGTATCTGTGGAATTGCAGGCTGCCTTGTTGTTAGCGGTGCAAGCCATACAATAAGTACAAGTCTTGCTGGAGGACGAGGATTTACTGCAATCATAGTTGCGTGGATGAGTAATTTTAATGTTTTTGCCATGATTGTAATTTCATTTTTCCTGTGCTTTATGGAAAACGGTGCAATTCAGATTGCAAGTCAGTTCAGCCTTAACGAAAATGTTTCTGATATCATCGTAGGAATAATTATTTTCTTTTTGATTGGAAGCAACTTCTTTATTAACTATAAGATTTCGTTTGAAAGAAAAACTAAAGCTGTGGAGGACCTTTCAAAATGATTATTTTTACTTTTATACAGAAAGCAATAATTCAGGGAATCGGAATCCTCTTTGGTACTGTTGGTGAAATTGTAACTGAAAAATCCGGGCATCTTAATCTTGGAATACCGGGTCTTATGTATATGGGCGGTATTGCTGGTTTGATGGGAGCTTTTTATTACGAAAATGCAGCTGCCAGCCCAAATCCTGTTATGGGAATGCTTATTTCGCTTTTGTGTACACTTCTCTGTTCAGGGCTTGGTGCTTTAATCTACAGTTTCCTTACAATTACAATGCGTGCTAATCAGAATGTTGTTGGTCTTGCTTTGACAACCTTTGGTATTGGTTTTGGTAACTTTTACGGCGGTTCAATTTCAAGACTGGCTGGCGGTGTTGGTCAGGTAAGTGTGGCGGTTACCGCTAAGGCTTATCAGGCTTCAATTCCACTTTTGAATAAGATTCCTTTTATTGGACAGCTTTTGTTCAGCTATGGCTTTTTAACTTATGTCGCCTTAATTCTTACCTTTGCTGTTTCTTTTTATCTTTTGAAAACTCGCAGTGGATTAAACTTAAGGGCTATTGGTGAAAATCCGGGAGCAGCAGATGCGGCCGGAATCAATATTGATAAATACAAATATCTTGCAACAATAATTGGCGGTGCAATTGCAGGCTTGGGCGGATTGTATTTTGTTATGGAATATCTTGGTGGAACCTGGACAAACAACGGCTTTGGCGACAGAGGATGGCTTGCAATTGCTCTTGTAATTTTCAGTCTTTGGGATTCAAGAAAAGCATTGCTTGGTTCATTCCTTTTTGGAGCACTTTATATTTTGTATATGTACATACCTGGATTGAGCCGTGGTGTGCAGGAGCTTTTCAAAATGAGCCAGTACCTTGTTACAATTGTTGTTCTTGTAATTACCAGTATGCAGCGTAAACGCGAAAATCAGGGACCGGAAATGCTTGGAATTGCATATTTTAGGGAGGACAGATAAATGAACTTTTTACAGGAAAGAATTATAAAAGATGGAATTGTAAAACCTGGAAATGTTTTAAAAGTAGACAGCTTTCTTAATCATCAGATTGATGTTGAGCTTATGGATATGATGGGAGCTGAGTTCAAGAAACGCTTTTACGGTAAGCCTATAAATAAGATTTTAACAATTGAAGCTTCCGGTATTGCTATTGCCTGTATAACTGCAAGATATTTTCATGTACCTGTTGTTTTTGCAAAAAAGACTCAGACAATTGTTCAGGATGATGATAAATATTGTGCAGATGTCGAATCTTTTACACACAAGTGCCTTAACCACGTTTTTGTAACGAAAAAATACATCCAGCCTACTGACCATATTTTGATTATTGACGACTTTATGGCTCACGGTCAGGCTGCTGTTGGTTTAATCCAGATTATTGAAAAAGCCGGCGCTACTCTTGAAGGCGTTGGAATTGCTATAGAAAAAGGCTTCCAGGGCGGCGGTGATGAATTAAGAAAACGCGGCATTCAGGTTGAGTCTCTTGCCATTGTTGAAAAAATGGATGCCGATACCGGGAAGATTGAATTCCGATAGTAGAGCAAAATACGGTTCTTTGCAGAAGTATTTTTCAACACCTTAAATCAAAATAAAAAACGCATAATTATTGTAAACTTAAAATACAATAATAGGTTTACAATAAAATATCAATCTGCTATACTCATCTCCATGAAAAATAAATCTATTCTTAAAAGCACTTTTATTGCCTTTTTTGCTTCTGTAATCTGCCTTGGTGCTGTAATGCGAATACCTCTTGGACCTGTTCCTATCGTTCTACAGAATATGCTTTGTATACTCACTGCTCTTCTTTTAGGGGGATTTCTGGGAGCAGCCCCTACTGTACTCTTTTTAATTGCAGGTTTAATTGGTTTACCTGTTTATTCAGGTGGAACTAGTGGACTTGCTGTTTGGGCAGGACCAACTGGAGGTTTTTTATCCGGATATTTATTAGGAGCTTTTTTGGCAGGAATAATTTCCGGCAAACCAAAGCTTGAAGAAAAAGCTTTTAACTGGAAAACTTTATTTCGTCTAAGTCTTGCAACTATTGCCGGAATGATAGTTCTTTATATTCCAGGAGTAATACACTTTACTCGCTGGGCTCAAGCCGCAGGAAAAGTTCCAGCAGATAAATCTGCTTTTGCTTATACTATGGCAGCTTGTGTTATTCCTTATATCCCTGGTGATTTAATAAAAATCGTAATTGCTCTACCAATTGCTTTGAAGCTTAGGCCGGTACTTGCACAATATTTGTATTCTGAGGATATTCGGGTCAAGCCCGAATATGACAAATAGGATGTCATTGTCGGGCTTGACCCGACAATCTTTATATTTAGGAAAAATATGATAATTATAAATAATCTATCAAAATCATATAAAACCGCTCAAGGAACAATTCAAGCATTAAAAAACATTACGCTCGAAATTGCAGATAATACGTGTATTGTAATTGCGGGAGAAAATGGTTCTGGTAAAAGTGTTTTAATGTCTATAATTGCAGGATTAGAAAAACAAGATTCCGGACAGCTGAAAGTTGATGGTCGTGTCGGACTTGTTTTTCAGGAAGCTGAAACTCAGATTTTGGGTGAAACTCCACGAGAAGACATTTCTTTTGGACCAAAAAATCTAGGCTGGAAAAAAGATAAAATTGAGTTTGCTATAAAGAATGCTCTTGAACAGACAGGACTTACTAATAAAGCCGAATTCCCTGCCCGCTTTCTTTCAGGTGGAGAAAAAAGACGTCTTGTAGTTTCCTGTATGCTTGCAATGGATTTACCTGTGATTATTTTTGACGAACCATATGCAAACCTTGATTATTCTGGAGTAAAACAGGTAAATGAATTAATTCGTCAGCTTAAAAAGAATGATAAAACTGTAATTATTCTTACTCATGAAATTGAGAAGTGTCTTGCACTTTCAGATAAGTTTATTGTACTTTTCCGTGGCGAAAAAAAGTTTGATGGAACACCACAGGAAGGATTAAAACAAAATCTTGAAGAATGGAATATACGGAATCCTTTAACAAGATATTGTAAACTAGAAGACCTGGTCTGGTAAAATGCAGATATTCGGATCAAGTCCGAATATGACAAAATTGAAAATTATGAGGTATTATGGATTCATTATTTAATTATAAAATTGGAAATACTTATCTTTACCGCTGCCCGGTCTGGTTTAAATTGCTATTTATTCCAATCATAAGCATTTTAGCTTTTTGTTTATCACCACAGTTTTGTTTAGCTCTGATTATCATACAGTTTATTTTAGCATTACTTTTACATTTTTCTTTTTTAGAAATTATAAGTGATTTGCGACCTGTATTTTTTTATTTTTTGATTTTATTGCTTGTAGAAATATTTTCTCTTCTTTTTGAGATTTTTCCTTTTATTATCCATTCTGATTTTAATTCTATAAAATCAAGTCTGATAAATCATTTTTCCTGGGAAAGGCAAAAGAATAGTGTTTTTATGCTGCTGAAGATTTTTTGTCTTTTTCAAACAAGCTCTTTATTATTTAAAACTTCAACACAATTACAAATAAGAGAATGTTTTGAAAAAATAAAGTTCTTATCTGATTTTGCCCTGGTGCTGTCTATGTTTATTAATTTTATTCCAATGACAAGCAAAATGTGGACTCAAATTAAAAAAGCCTGGTTTGCACGTGGCGGTAAAAAAGGAATTAAAATGTATGTTACTCTTTTGCCGGTGCTTTTTAGTGTAGGAATGAAAAAGGCCTGGAATATGTCACGGGCGATAGAAGCCAGAACCAAGTGAAACTTCACCGGAAGAAAGGGCTTTTGTCGTTCCATCAGGGAGTTCAACTATAAGAGATGCATTCTGGTCAATATCTATTGCTTTTGCAGTATAGGTTGAATTAGCATCGCCAATAATCGGGTGAACGGTGATTGTTTTTCCGATTAAAAATGAAGCTTTTTTGTATTCACTGATTACAGTTGCAGGATCTTCTTCAAGGATTTTTAAAACATTGTCATATATATGGGCTGCGAGTTTACAGCGGGTAATTTTCTTATCTAATACAGCTTCAATGGAACCTGCGATTTGAGAAACATTATTTTGTTCAAAAACAGGATTGTCCCTTATGTTTATTCCAATTCCTATTATTGCAGATTCAATTGTACCTGTTTCAAAATCAGTAAAGCCTTCAGTTAAAATACCGCAGATTTTTTTACCGTTAAGGTAAATATCATTTATCCACTTAATCTGACATTCAATTCCATAAAGTTCTTTCACCGCACGACAAACGGCCACAGCACTGAATGCAGTAATTTTTGCAGGATCTTTTATGCCGCCTTGAGGAGCATAAATTATTGAAAGATAAACTCCTGTTTTTGCAGGCGAAATAAAGCTTCTTCCTAACCTTCCCCGCCCGGCCGTCTGGCTTTCTGCACAAATAATTGCATTATGAAACTTTTTTCCAGCCACAGTTAAACTGCCATCTGGCAGGCGAAGGTTTCCTGCTTGAGATAAAAGCTTTTTTGCATAAGTATTTGTAGAATCAATCTCTTTAAAAATCTCTGAATGAAAACCTTTAAGCTCAGGGAAATCTTTAGATAAAGTCTGCTCAAAAAAATCCTGTGTGAAAATATCATCATCATAAAGCCTGTAGCCGCCGTTTGTAGTTCCTTCAATCTGTATACCTTCAGTACGCAATGCGTTTACTGCTTTCCAGATTGCAGCACGGCTTACACCACACAAAGAAGCAAGCTTTTCGCCGGAAACAATTTTATCATTAACTAAAAGAGAGAGGACTTTATCTTTAGTATTCATATTTTGTTAATCCTGCAAGCCCTTTGCCCAATCATAAGTACTCAAATAAGGATCCGGTTTTATTGCACCTGGAGTTGCCCAGATTTCATCAATCAGACCGTTTTCGCGTATTTTTCCAATTCTTACCTGTTTATAAAGATGCTGATTAGCTCCATCAATAGTAACTGTACCTTCCGGAGCTGTAAAGCTTAATCCCTTTGCAGCCATTCGTACATCTTCAACATCAAAGCTTCCGGCTTTTTCACAGGCAGCTGCCCACATGTAAACGGCAATGTAACCGGCTTCAATCGGGTCACCTGTAACGCGTTCATTACCATATTCGTGTTTATAATCAGCAACAAACTTTTCGTTTCTTGGAGTTTCTGTTGTTTCATAATAGTTCCAGGCTACAAGATGACCTCGAAGATTTGCAATACCAATCTGTACAACCTCTTCTTCGGAAATTGAAAAACTCATTACAGGAATTGTATCTGCTGTAATACCTGCTTCGGCAAGCTGACGGAAAAAATAAATGTTTGAGTCACCATTAAGTGAATTAATAATTACATCTGGTTTTTCACGGAGAATCTCGTCAATTTCATCACTGAAATCTTTATTACCCATTGAAACATAAGTTTCACCAACACATTCACCTTTCATTTGTGCAAGCTGAGCCTTTATAATTCTATTAGCTGTACGAGGGAAAACATAATCACTGCCGATTAAATACATTTTCTTTCCGAACTTCTGGGCACAATAATCAATAGCCGGAACAACCTGCTGGTTAGGAGATGCACCCATATACATAATGTTTGGACTTGCTTCCATACCTTCGTACTGTACAGGATACCATAAAAGACCGAAAAGGCTTTCTACTACAGGTTTTACAGCTTTACGGGAAGCAGATGTCCAGCAGCCGAAAATTGAAACTACTTTATCTTCCGTAATAAGCTTGCGTGCTTTTTCTGCAAAGGTTGAAGGATCACTCTGTCCGTCTTCTTGAACAGATATAATTTTTTTACCAAGTACTCCACCGGCTTCGTTTATTTCTTTAATGGCAAGAAGCTCAGAATCTCTTACAGGTGCTTCACTTATTGCCATAGTTCCAGTTAAAGAATGAAGTAAACCTATCTTTACATATTCTTCTTTTTTTTCTTTACAGCCAGTCAAAAACAATACCATACCGGTTGCAAAAATTGCAGCTGTTAGGATTGATTTTTTCATTTAATTTCCTCCCGCAGAAACATCATTAATCGGTTATTTTTTTATTTTTAAACTACAAAATATTGTATGTAGTCATCATTCCTTTGCCTTTTATGTTACATTCAATTGGTTCGCTGAACTTAATATCTGAATCTTTAAGATGCTCGTAAACTGCTTCTGAAACTCGTATTCCGCCAGGATTAGCGGCTGTTTCCATTCGGCTTGCAACATTTACGGTGTTTCCCCATACATCGTAAATAAACTTTGTCTTTCCGATTACACCTGCAGTAACAGGTCCGCAGTTTAAGCCGATACGAATATTGAAATGTATTTTAGCATTTTTATTATATTCTGCCAAATCCTCAAGCATACCTTTTGCAAACTCAACCATTAAGCTTACATGATTTTCATGGTGAGTTGGAACACCGCAGGCTGCCATATAAGCATCTCCGATTGTCTTGATTTTTTCAATTCCAATCTTTACGGCACGTTCATCAAACTTAGTAAACAGTTCATTTAAGGCATCTACAATTTCTGAAGCAGTATGACCGCTTGAAGTTTTTGTAAACTCAACAATATCAGAGAAAAGAATTGTTACGTTATCATAATCGCGACCGATTGAATGGATTCCGTCCTTAAGCTCATCAGCAATTTCGTTTGGCAGGATTGCACGTAAAAGATTGTCTGATTTAGCCTTTTCCTGTATAACTTCGGCAGTTCTTTCCTGTACAATTTTTTCAAGACGGAGGTTTTCTTTCATCATCTTAACCTGGTTATAGTAGAATATAAGAATTATGCCTCCAATCAAAACGAAAACAACTATTACCCAGAACGATGGCATCTGGTAAAGATACGGCTTTTGAACAAGAAGAACAGTTTCTGCCTGCTTTGAATAAAGTCCGTCTGCATTTATTGAATTAAGATAGAAAATATGTTTACCCGGCTTTAAGTTTGTGTATGACATTGACCTTACAGTTGTAGGAACGCAGAATTCATCTTCAAAATTAGTTAGCTTGTAGGTAAAGGTAATTCGTTCAGGGGAATCAAAGCTAAGACCTGTAAAAGTAAGGACAACACGTTTTGTTCCCGGTTTTAGTGTGATATCGATTTTATCGTTTGTATAAAGTGTATTATCCAGGACAATTTTATTATCTACCGAAATTGTTTCTATTTGTACAAGCGGCATGATTGAGTTTTCGTGAACTTTTTCAGGGTCGTAAATTGCAATTCCATCAACCATTGTAAACCAGATTCGGCCATAACGGTCAATTAAGCTTTTTGCAGTTGAAGTTGGACCGTTTGAATCAAGGCCATCATTTTTTGTATAAAACTGTACTGTTTGTGTTGATGTATGATTTGACACTAAATCCATAAAATCATTATAGCTGATTGAAGAGATTCCGTGATTGCTTGTCATCCATAAGGTATTTGTTGTATCTGCAAGAACCTGGAAAACTGAGTCTGTACCAATTCCATTTTCTGAATTAATATTCTGGTATACATCTGGAACTGCCATACGGCTGTCAAAATCAGGGCATCTTGTAATTCCGCTGCCACTGCAAATCCAGTAAGCACCGTCTATATCCTGAGTGATTTTGAAGATTACGTTGCCGGCAAGACCATCATCAGAAGTTATATGAGAAATAATGGCTTCTTCCCGCATAAGATAAACACCATCACCATCTGTACCAATCCAGACAATATCATTGGTATCTTTATAGAGGGCCATTACATATTCATTGTGCAGACCATTGTTCTGCTTGTAGTTTTTGATTGTACCATCTTCATGAATTATGCTTAAACCCGTAGTAGTTCCAACATAGATTTCGCCGGGCTCTGTTTCTATTGCTACCCTGACCTTATTTCCTGCAAGACCATCATCAGTTGTCCAGCTTTTTATAGTTTTTCCATCATAACGTAGCTGTCCGGGTTTTGTATAACAGCTTACAAGAATATCTCCGTTTTTAGTTGACTGAACATCGCGAATACGTAAATCCTTTGTATATTCTGTAAGCATGTTTGTAACTTCGCGGTCATTTTCATAGCATCTTACACCTGTATCTGTACCGGCCCATATTCTGCCTGCACGGTCTTCTGTAATACTGTTGACGGCAACTCCAAGTTTTTTGATTGTAAACTTACCTTTTGTAAGCTTGCCAATTCCATTTCTATCGGTTGAAAACCAGATGTTGTTTTCACGGTCAGAAATGATTTTATTTATTTTCGCTGAATTAAGAACATCTTTATTATATTCAATAAACTTTCCATCAGCATAAACAACAAGACCTTTTTCTGTACCGAACCAGAGATTACCATTAGGTGCAGAGTAAATTGAAGAAGTTGTAATTTCGTCAAGAATTGTATTAGTAGTTAATTTTTCTACATCACGGCCGTTTCTCATACGGATAATACCTTCTTCTCCAAGTCCAATCCAGAACTCACCATCAGAATCCTGGCATATTGAAGTTGCAAAAAAAGGTTCAAACTGTTCTACTTCCGGACGGGTACGGAAAATATCACCGGTATAAAGGAAAAGACCGTTTTCATTGGCAGTGAGCAGCCACATTCTTCCAACCATATCGCAATATAAAGAAACGGCAATAATACCCTTTGCAATTGTACCGGCTTCAAACTGAACGGTAATCAAATGGCCTTGTGGTGTAATGTAAACTACGCCGGAAGCTGTTCCAACCCAGACATTTCCGCGCTGGTCTTCTGCCAGACATCTTATTGAATTATTAGGAAGTCCGTTTTTTGTAGTATAAGTTTTTGTTCCGTCTGCAGAGATTCTTTGAAGACCTTCATCATTTGAACCTATCCATAAATTGCCGCGGGAATCTTCAAGAATTGCACGTACAGAAACAAAGGTTAAATCATTTTCAAAGTTTCTTTTATGAGTTGTAAAGGTAACACCGTCAAAACGGGCAAGACCTTCGTATGTTCCAATATTTATATAACCGTCTTTTGTCTGAACTATATCTGTAGTTGAAGTTCCGTTTAAGGTACCGAAAGAGTTCCATGATTGATAAACATAATTGTCGAAAAAAGACTCATTTGAGAATAGAGAAGCAGATAAAAACAAATTAAGTATTACTATTACAAATAGCGGTTTTTTCATACATATATTATAGTACACATTTTGCCGATTGGAAAATCTTTTTTTTCTTTTTAATAGTATTAACTAAGATGAAGAAAATCGGTATAATATTTGCTGAATATTTATTTTTGTAGGAGCAATAAATAATATGGCTGATAAAGAAATGGCTACCATCTATATTTTTGGAAAAAAATATGATGTACCGGCTGAATTAACAATTATGAACGCCATGGAATACGCTGGATACCAGTTGAAACGTGGATGCGGATGTCGAAACGGCTTTTGCGGTGCTTGTGCGACAATCTATCGAATAAAAGGACAGAATCAATTGCAGACATGTCTTGCCTGCTCAAAGAAAGTTGAAAACGATATGTATATCGCAACCCTTCCTTTCTTCCCTCTTGTAAAACAGCTTTACGATATAAACAAAATCAAACCGGAACAGCAGATTATGATGCAGCTTTACCCTGAGATTTACTCTTGTGTTGGCTGTAACGCATGTACTCGTGCATGTCCTCAGAGTCTGAAGACTATGCAGTACATTGCTTATGCTCAGCGTGGTGATTTTGAAAAATGTGCAGATTTATCTTTTGACTGCGTTATGTGTGGCTGCTGTTCTTCACGCTGTCCTGCAGGAATCAGTCATCCACAGGTTGCAGAGCTTGCACGCCGCTTGAACGGAAAATACCTTCAGCCACAGGCACAGCACCTTCTTGACCGTGTTGCAGAAATTGAAGCTGGTGAATGCGAAAAGGCAATCAAAAAGCTTGTTGCAATGTCTACCGGCGACAAAGAGCAGATTAAGAATCTTTATAACACACGTGAGATTGAAAAATAAGGAGAAAGACGAATATGTACGGTAATTACCTTGACGATGCTGCGAAAATCGTAGCTGAAAAACGCGAAGAGAATCTTAAGTTTGAACATGCTCGTCTTACTGCAGAAGAAAAAGACGATTTACTTTTGAAGTTCCATCCAGACCGCATTAAGAAGCAGTTTACAGAATTGAAGATTGGTCCTAATAAAGGACAGAAGGCTCCTATTGAGCTTGCAGAAATGCTTCAGGCCAAGCCTCGCCTTGAACCGGAAAAGATTGACCTTAACCACATTGATTATGAATCAGACGTTCTTGTAATTGGTGGTGGTGGTGCTGGTACTTCTGCTGCAATTATGGCAAGCGAAGCTGGTGCTAAAGTATTGCTCGTAACAAAGCTCCGTGTTGGTGATGCAAACACTATGATGGCTGAAGGTGGTATTCAGGCTGCAGATAAGCCAAATGACTCACCTGCTCAGCACTATCTCGACGCTTTTGGTGGCGGACACTTTGACGGAAAACCAGAGCTCGTATATACACTCGTAAACAAGGCGCCAAGCGTAATCAAATGGTTGAACGACCTTGGTGTTGAGTTTGATAAAATGCCAGACGGTACAATGGTAACAACTCATGGTGGTGGAACAAGCCGCAAGAGAATGCATGCCTGTAAAGATTACTCTGGTGCTGAAATAATGCGTACACTCCGTGATGAAACATTCAACCGCGCTGATCGCATTACAGTTGTTGACTTTACAGCTGCTATTGAAATCATCAAGAATGAAAAAGGCGAAGCTGCCGGTGCTGTTCTTATGAACATTGAAACTGGTGAAATCCGCATTGCTAAAGCAAAGGTTGTAATCATCGCAACTGGTGGTGCCGGACGTATGCACTATCAGGGATTCCCAACATCTAACCACTACGGTGCTACAGCAGACGGTCTTGTAATTGCATACCGCGCTGGTGCTAAGCTTCTTTATCAGGATTCTTTGCAGTATCATCCAACAGGAGCTGCTTATCCTACACAGATTCTTGGTAAGCTTGTAACAGAAAAGGTTCGCTCTCTGGGAGCTAAGCTTATAAACAAAGACGGTGAAGTTTACATTCATCCTCTTGAAACACGTGACGTAAACGCTTCCGGTATTATCCGTGAAGTTCGTGAAGGTCGTGGTGTTCATAACGATGTACAGGATGCTGTATGGCTTGATACTCCGATGATTGAAATGATTCACGGAGAAGGAACAATCCTCAAGTCAATTCCTGCTATGTATAACATGTTCATTAAATACGGAATCGATATCCGCAAGGAACCAATTCTTGTTTACCCTACACTCCATTATCAGAACGGTGGTGTTGAAATTGACAAGACCTGCCATACAAACATTGCTAACTTACTCGTAGCTGGTGAAGCTTCTGGTGGTGTTCACGGAACAAATCGTTTGATGGGTAACTCCCTGCTTGATGTTGTAGTATTTGGACGCGAAGCCGGAATTGAAGCTGGTAAAATGTACAAGAAGATTAAGCTTTCTAAAGAGCTTTCTCTCCAGCACGTAAAGGATTTTGAAAAGGAAAGAGCTGCTGCCAAGATTAAGGGCAATGCAGTTTCTCCAAAGATTCTTCCACGCTATACACACGGTAATCCAGAGTTTGAAAAAGAGATTCCTGGAGCTACATTGTAGTAAAAAAAGTCGGGTTTAAGCCCGACTTTTTTTTATTTATCTTATTACTTCATACAAGTCTTTGCCCATAAGCTTTTCAAAATAAGCCTTAAGTGCAAAGTTTTTATTCCACTTGCCTTCAGGGTAATAGCCGTAACGTTTCTTTACATCGTTCATGCGCTTTTCAAGATCTTTTGAACCATCAGCACAGCATACTGAATCAAGAAGCTGGATAAGCCTGTCGTAATCATCATATTCTGTTATAGCAAGAATAGATTTTATTTCCTGCATCTGTTCGGTAGTAACATCTCTTTCACCAATGTAATCATCTGCATTCTGAAGATTAAATGAATGTGTAAGACAGATTTTTGCAGCAAACTCAAAGCCGAGGGATTTTAAAAAGTTATAACCATCGTAAACGTGAGCAATATATGTAGGTCCATTCTGTCTGCCAATGTCGTGAAGAAGTCCACAGGTATAAGCAAGGTCTGGATTCATAAGCTTTGGCTTTTTGTGTAATAAAGCACTTTTATTAATTGCGTTGGCAATTTTTTCTGCTGCCTGCGCAACTGCAATGCTGTGTTCACGCCATACTCCAGGATTTTTGCTTACTCCACGTTCCAGAATTGATTCTGCAAAATATCTAGGCATTATTTCCAAAAGACCGAATGCTTTTTCCATTACAAGAGTTTCTCGTGTAATCATATCAAGCTTTGCAAAATCATCAGATTTAAAATTGAGGTTAGTCTGAACAGCTTCTTCAATACTTACAAATCTTAATTCATAACCTTCTACTCTTTCATAAGAATCAAGAGTTTGTTTTGAAATTATCGGCTTTCCATTCTCATCTGTTTTTACCTTACAGAAATAATGATAGGAATCCTGTATAAAAATTGTACCCTTATAAAGCTCCGAAGCATGTATTCGGTGTACAACTCCATATTCTTCTACACTTTCAGGAATTACACTAAGTCCTGATTCTTCTTCAACTTCACGTATAAGTGCGGTAACATTATCTTCATTTTCATCTATACCGCCACCCGGAAACTTGTAATAGCCGCTGTTTTTAGCATAAACAAGTGCAATTTTATCTCCTACAAGGATTAATGCACGGGCTGAAGGTCTTCTGGAAACAGGCCAGTCGCGTTCATAATCCTTGTAGTCGGTTGTGAAAAGTGTTTTCATTTTATCCCTCTCTTATTTTTTAAGCGTTTCTGCGAGCCATCCTATAACACCTTTTGGTAAAGCCGGCTCCATTGGCGTTCCGTCATCGAACATTAAATTACAATGCATTGGATTTATAATGCAGTGCTGTCCCATTTCTACACCAAAGTTAATGGAAGCAATTCCTTTATCTCCATTATACACCCATTCCGGCGTAAAAACATAGGAATTTTTCATGGTCTTTATTCTTGGTAAAAGCGGTACAATTTCTTTCTGGTAATCGTTAAACTCATCCCGTTTACCCATTGCAAAAAACAGGCTGATGTCATGCTGGTCGTATAAATCAAGCAATTTTTCATCCGGGATTTCAGAAGCTCCCATAGGAATAACTGCATCAAAAAACTCAGGATAAGTTGCAGTCATTATTATTGACATTCTTCCACCGCTTGAATTGCCGAAAATAAACTTTTTATTTATGCCGCCATTTTTCTGAGTGTGTTTAATTATAAAATCTTTGATTAAATTATAAACTGAAGGTGCATAATCCTCATTCCACATTCCCTGTACTTTTCCATTTTCATCACGATATTCGTTTGCAAGAGGTACAAGAATATAAGCACCACCAACAGGCTTTTGATACTCTTCTTTAGAATAAAACTCAGCACCAGCATAATTAATGCAGACATCTCCTTCCAAAGCATTACTTGTTCCATGCATGAATATAAACAGAGGATACTGTTTACCTTTTTGGTAACCGTGTTCTGTAGGATCAAAAAAGTAATAACTCATTTTATCAAATGAATCTTTATGAAAGCTGTCAAAATATTCGCCGACTTTGTACGTTGGTTCGTATGAAATAAAGCTTCCTTCCGGGATTTCTGCGGCCCACGGTGGTGTTGGTTTTGCCTCAGCTTTTGACATTTTATCCTCCTAGTTTTATTTAAACACTATATCACCAGTATCTACACCCATTTGTTCAAGAACTTCTTTCATTGTTTGTGTTGTAGCCCAAACATCAGGTTCATAGCCTTTTCCATCTCCGAGATAATTTGAAGGAAGTGTTTTTGTAAAATCGGTTGTACCAAAATAAACAGATACATTTAATTTTTCATTCTTAAAGGTTTTACAGTTACCGTAATTCTGCATTCCACCTGAATGTGTTCCTACAAGAATGCGTTTAAAATCAACATCCCCCTTACCAAGTACATGCCATAATTCTCCCGAACTATAACTCCAGTTATCCTGAAGAACAATTAAAGTCCCATTATATTTTTTTGATTTAAGATAATACATCAGCTTTGCCTGCGGATAATCACTGCCGCCAGAATTAGAGCGTGCATCTAAAACAAAATAATCTTTATTTATTGCCCTAGATGCAGTAGCTTCAAAACGATTTTTATATTCAGCACCTGTGCAGTTTGTAAAGCGGACATAATAAGCATTTGTGGTTTCTGTTTCAAAATAGGTATTTTTATCATCTTCACTCTTTTTGCAGCCTTCATCTATAGCATGCGGCTGATTGTATCCATACCCTTTTATATTTATGGAAAAATGACAGTCCTGCATGTATTTATCTAAAAGCAAGCCTAAATCGTATAAGCTTTCTGATAAATAAAAATCATCTTTTGTAAATCCTCTTTTTTTCATTGCTGGAAAGCCGGCGTATCTTAAGCTCATGGTTTTCCAGATATAATCAAGCTCTTTTTTATTCAACAGGCATTTTCTGGGGTCGTTAAAGGTTGAATCAAGAAAAACACAATAACTGTCTTCTATTTTACTTATAACAAAATTATACTCATCAAGATAGTTTTCAATTTCATCCAGGCATGGTTCGTCAAAAAGATTTTTATACATTGATTGAGTAACAACGCAGTATACTTTTGTTCCTTCAACCTGCTTAAAAGCTTTTGGTGCAGAAAGAATTGTATAATAGTAATAAAGATGATTTTTTTCGTCCTGATATTGATTTTCCTGAAGCTTCCAGAATTGAGAAAAAAGCGGCGTGTATAGTAATATCAAAAATGTAAACAAAATATTTTTTTTCATAATTTCCTTAATCCATATTTTTTACTGATTTATTATAACATTTACGATTGATTTTTTATAGGGCATGATCATTTTCCTCATAATCTTCTAAGATTTTCTAAAAAACTACACTCCTTGCAAAGAATTGCATAGAATTATATAATAGCTTAAGAGGTAAATATAAATGGTTCTTTTTGGTGGAATCCTATCAATCAAAACAATTAGTTTTTTAGTATTTTGTGTATTCTTAATCGCTGGATTAGGATACCTTCTTGGCAGAATCACTATTAAAGGTGTTTCTTTGGGAACTGCGGGTGTATTTATTGTTGCCCTTTTGTTTGGTGCTTTCTTTTATGGAATCGATAAAGAAGGTAATATTGTAGGCGGTCTTGCAAAGCAGCTTGTTGTAGGAAACAAATCTTATGTTTCTAACGCACTTAAGATTGTTGAAAACCTTGGACTTATTCTTTTTGTTACGTCTGTTGGTTTTATTGCAGGTCCAAGCTTCTTTGGCGACTTGAAAAAGAACTTTAAGTCTTACATTCTGCTTGGTTTGATTATCATTGTAATTGGTGGTCTCAGCTGTGCAGCCTGTATCTGGTTTGATTACAAGGTTTTCGACCGTCCACTCGAAGAAATATCTGCAATGCTCGTAGGTCTTCTTTCCGGCTCTCTTACTTCTACCCCGGCCTTCTCTGCAGCAAAAGCAACTGTAACAGATTCTGCATTATTTACCGCTAATCAGCTTGAAGACATTGTTGCTGTTGGACACGGAATTGCATATCTGTTTGGTGTAATTGGTGTTGTTCTTTTTGTACAGCTTGTTCCAAAGTTTGAAAAAGCAGACATGGATCTGGAAAGACAGAAACTTTCAGAATCTGCACCGGAAGCTCCATCAAAGCTTTCTGGAAGCGAACTTCAGCTTGATCCTCTTGGATTCTGTGCATTCTCTTTAGTTGCAATTCTTGGAGTATTTGTTGGTTCTTTCAAGTTCGGCAACTTCTCACTTACAACAACAGGTGGATGTCTTATTTTAGCCCTCATCTTCGGACACTTCCAGAAAATCGGTAAGATTTGCATTATGCCAAAAACAGAAACACTTCAGGTTTTCCGCGAGCTTGGTCTTATGCTCTTTTTGATTGGTGCCGGTGTTGCAGGTGGTGCAAGCTTTGTTAAGTACTTTGAATGGGTATACTTCATCTATGGAATTATTATGACATTACTTCCAATGATTGTTGGATTTATCTTTGCTAAGTTTGTGTTGAAGTTGAACCTGCTCAACAACCTTGGTTCAATCTGCGGTGGTATGACTTCTACACCAGCTCTTGGAACTTTAATTGGAACAGCCAAGACAGAAAAGGTTGCCGGAGCTTATGCTTCTACTTACCCAATCGCTCTGGTTGCTGTTGTTTTAGTTTCTCAAGTTTTGATTATCATTTTCAGATAGTTGAATGAATTGTCAGATTGTCGGGTCAAGCCCGACAATGACAATCAGGTATAATATTAAATGGTCAGTTTTGCTTTTGCAAAACTGACGGTGAAGGCAATTTTAGTTTAATTATTTCTTTTTAGTATTAGCCTTCACCACTTCCCAAGTTTCTATTTTGAATGCTCCATCTTTAAGACTGTTTGGTGGAAGCTCATCTTTATCATCAATTATATAACCGGTAAACTCAATTAAAACTGCCTGTCTGGCTAAAAGCTCCTGTTTAGTTTTATCGCTTGCAATTATTAAGTATTCCTTACCTTTTGTTGTTTTTAATCCGGGATAATTCAAAGGAGCTGCTCCATAGCTGTGAATTGTTCCCCTTACAGTATGAAGCTTAGGCTTTGAAAATGAAGAAAACAAAAAGGTTGCAAGTATAGTTGCTATAATTGTTATAATTGTAAGATTCTTTTTCATCATCATATTCCTTTATTTATAAATTATTACATCTGATTCAATACAGTTTTTTCCGTCTTTTATAGCTTTATAGTAAGTAAAGCTCTTTAAGTTTGTTCCAACTTTATGTACAGAAAAACCTGTCGGATAAAGATCTGGCATATCTTCTTTAGCAAATATTTTTGGTGTATAGCTTTCAACAACTTTACCAGTTGAATCTTTTAATTTAATATTTAAGTCTATAGCTGATAAACTAAGTCCCACTGTAGTTGTAGAACCTGATTTGTTTAAGGTTTTTCCGCTGGATAAAGTATTTATAATTACATTTGCAAAATCCTTTACTGTATCTTCAAAGGTTACGTTATATCCGCAGTCTGCAAGAGCTTTTGTAATAGATTCTTCATTAACTGCATTATTTGTAGCAATTTCTTTTATAAGCTTTTCGCCTCCATAATTTCTGCACAAAAATGCACCGTAAGCAAATGCATTAGCATAAGAAATAAAAACATCATTACCCTGCAACCAGGTTGTAAAACCATAATTATAATAATTATCAAAATAAGGGAGTCTTCCACGTGCAGACTGTTCTTCATCAATCTCAAGAAATTCCATAAAAAGGTCTTCTGTAACAAGAGAAAGCATTTCTGTATACCAGGTAGCCATTTTTTTTGTACCATTGATAATATATTTTTGAATATTATTTAACAGATGATTAAACTCATGTGGAATTGTTGAAAAAATTGTATCCTGTGCATTATATCCATTAGGATTGTTTGATGGTTTAGTACCTTTTCCATTATAATTATATGAATAAAATAACGAATCAATATAAATTATCTGGTCTTCATTTGAATATACACCTATCCAATCTTCACCACCTTCCAGAGTTTGAAAATACTTTATTTGATCATTTGTATACAAATCTGCCATATTCTGATAACCAAAAGTTCCAGAGCCTTGTCCTTTGTATGCATCGCCCATACAGTCACAAAGAACAATTTGAATCTTATCTGATGAAGGAATAAAGCCATCACTGCTTGTTGTGTATGTATTGGTTCCAAATACTTTTGTCTGTTTTTCATATATAGAATCAAACTTTGAAACAAGGGAATCAAAATCAAGATCACTTTTTTTAACTAAACTTGTCTGATCTACAAACCAGACATTACAATGGTTTCCAGTTCTTACACATTCACCCTGTTTACGTATATTTTCCTGTTTAGTAACAACACCATTCTTATCGTAGGTATATTTTAACAAATAAAAAGACCTTGTATCACCAACTTTTGTATAGCTGTTATTGACTACAGGTTTTGCAGGAACGTAAGCACTTCTTTCACTTGAATGTTTATTCATAAAAGAAGCAAACTTTGCGTTCATTTGATTTATCAGTTCATTATCGTTATAAAGTCCGTCTGGAGCTTTAGGGAATGATGAAATTATACTTTCTTCTGATTTATCAATTTCTTCTATTTCATCAGTTTCTTCATTTCGTGATTTAGTACCTGTTATATAACCTGTATATGCACCTTTTACTGCTATATCATCTGATGTATTATATTTTACAAAATAAACAGTACCGGTATCTTTAACAGTATAGGTTTGTTCCTTTTCTTTTTCATAATATTTATTATTAGAAACATTACCTAACAAACTGCTTATTAACTGCAGACACCCTGTAAATGTGGTACATACGCCGGCAGTAAATAAACCTATTACAAGTAGTTTTAAAAGCTTTTTCATATAAACACTCCTGTTATTTTTCTGTCATATTCAAAATGCCGTCCCAGTCATCAGGGATGCCGTTTTCGACATAATATTTACATCTGTTTGCCATAACAAGTGAAGTTTCATCACTCTTAAACAGATTTGAAGCCTGTGCAAACATTTTTCCTGCATTTATAAAATCTTTCTGCAGGTATTTATCATAAGCAGCATTAAAGATTTCAATTGACTCAAGTTCTTCGGCAGCCATTTCATCTCTAAAGCCAACTATGTTATACAACTGTACAGGAGTTTTTCTACCAACTACCCTTACACGGTCAAGCTTGCGTGCTATGATTTTTCCTTCATTTTCACCTGAATTAGCTTTATTCCAGGTTTCATCAGAAGTCATAATCCAGGACTTATACGGTTTGTTTACACCTTCCAAACGGCTGGCAAGGTTTACAGTATCTCCAATCATTGTATAGTTTAATTTACTGAAGGATTCAGTTTTACTTCCCATAAGACCAACGTTGGCAAAACCGGAGTTCAAACCAATACGTGTCTGGAAAGGATTTAATTTTAAAACTTGTTTTTCACCCGATGGTAACACAATTTCCATAGGTTCAAAAAGCTCCTGGTGAGTTTCGTTAAACTCAACTTCGCACTTTTTCATTCGAATAGCAGAATCCAGACTTGCATAAGCCCAACCTTCAGGTCCGTGCAGATTCATCGGGTCTGGAGCACCAAACATAGAGATAATGGCATCACCTTCGTATTTATCGATGTTACCATTATTCTTAAGGATTTCGTTGGACATGGCACCAAGATATTCGTTAAGCAAGGCAATCAGGCGGTTAGCACCATCTTCAGGATGCATTTTTGTAATTGTTTCACTGAAGGTTGAAAACTTCTGGATATCGCTGAACAAGGCAGTAATGTATTTCTTTTCTCCTTCTGTCTTGAAAAGTTCAGGATTCTTTCTAAGCTGTTCAACTGTATCTTTGTTTGCAAAGGATGAGGCAACAGCTGTAATAAACTTCTTTTCCCGGCTGCTGAGCAAATATCTGTAAATAACACCGCCAAGGAAATCAATAAGTGTAAAGAGGATTACAGAGGTTAACATTGGTATGTAAATCTGGAAGACAACAAAAAGCAATATAAAGAATATTATAATTATAAATCTTGAGATTCCACCAACAAGATTCTGGAATGAAGAGCTTTTGTCACTGAAAAGTAAAAGAATAATTGAAAGAATAAGAGTTACTGCAAAACCAAAATACCACGGATAATAAGTAATAAAATCTTTTTCAAGAATTGTATTCATTAAATTGGCATGAATACCAACATTTGGATACTGTTTTACAAAAGGAATTGCACCAATATCGGTTGTAGATGCTGCTGTTTGTCCAAGAATACAGTATTTATTATTAAACTTTTTGCTCAACTCATCAAATGTATTTAAATATTCGACAATGTCAGTTTTTATTGTATTAAAGGCATCTTCAATTGCATTCAAATAAACTTCATCGTAATATTCCTGTAATCCACTTTGCTTAATCTGAGTAAAATAATCAGCATCGCAAAAAGCTTTTACTTCTTCAAAAAAGTTTTTTCTATATGCGAAATACTGGTCGTAATCTTCCTGACTTATTCCATCAAATGGCTGACTATTCAAATCATAGCCGGTACAAAGTGAAAGAAGATATTGTTTATAACCTTCAATTTCATTATAAAAATCAACAAGCTCTGCAGCATGTCCAACATATTCCATTGCATAGCCTTCTTCATCAAAGAGAATAAAATCTGAATCAGATGAAAGAAGCTTTAGAATTGATATAATGTTCTTTTCTGAATTATCAAGGTTTTTAATGTAATAAACGTTGGCATAATTAATTCCGTAAAGGTTTGATTTATCCATCTGGTTACTTTCATGCTGCCAGTTTATTAACATTTCACCATGATTGTCCAATGGGATTTTTACTGTCTGGCGTTCACTTGTTCCAGGATAAAGTGCATCATGAATAATCAGGACATTTTTAGTACGGGTAAACTCGTGGGCATCTAAAATGGACATTAAAGGAGCAAAAACAAGCTGTCCAAGGTATTTTCCATCATATTCATAGAACAATTCATTTCGGCGGCGTACACCATCAGGGTCTACATTGGAATTAGTAAAACCTACTCCGTGAGAACGTTCAATTAAAGTGTGTAGAGCCGGTGTAAAGCCCATGCCAACGCCATCATAGGTATTTTCAAAGGTATATTTGTTGTCTTTTGAAATACTGTTTTTTTCATCATTAACTCTATAAGTAAGCATGCGGTTGCGGATATAATCAACATCCTCTTTTGTAATTGATGAATAACCTAAATCCTGATTATTTACAGTAAGCCAGGTGTTACCAAAAAATTGAATTGCTTTTCCAAAATATTCATCATTATCAAAAGAAACGTTATTTGAAACATAATCATAAAGCTCAGAATAAGATGGAGTTAAATATTCATCAATTAAAGAGTTTGCAAAGGAAGCAATTTCTTCTTTTGGAGTTCCTCCGTTTAATGCCTGAGGAATTGCCTGAATTATCTGCTCAGTTAAATCCTGAGTTTGATAAATCTGTGTATTGATTTTTTCTTCTGCATTGGAAGCTACAGATTTTGGTGCTGTATTGATATACTCAATATCGAATATTGCTTCAGATGCACCTAATTCCTTCATTCGGATTAAGGTATCTGCAAGAATGTCCCTGCTCCAGGGCCAGTCGCCAAGCTGATCAATATCGATATCATCGATTATAACCATTAAAATGTCGTCTGACATTTCTGGGTCTTTTGTTAAATGAATCAGTCCATCATAAAGACGGAACTCAAGCTTTTCTGTTACATTTGAACCACACAATAAAGCAATGAAAAGCGACACGATAAGTGTAATCATTGCGTTTGCAAATAATGTTTTTCTCTTCATTCAAATATTTTAACATAGAAATTAATTATTTGCCAATTAAATTATCCAGAGCCTGTTTTGCAACCTGCTGTTCTGCTTCTTTTTTGGTTTTTCCGGTGGCGGGGCCGAAGGTCTGGTCGCCAATGTGTACTATATATTTGAAGGTTTGGTCATGGTCAGGGCCGGTGCGTTCTATAAGCTCGTAAACAGGGCATTTTTTGTATTTTTTCTGGCAAAGCTCCTGTAAATCGGTTTTAAAGTCTTTTATTCCGTTTTCCAGAACCTCGTTTACGGCTGGAATAATAAACTCAAGAACATATTTTTCTGCATTTTTGTAGCCTGAATCAAGATAATAGGCACCGATTATTGCTTCCATGCAGTCTGCGAGGATTGCGGGCTTTTTTCTGCCGCCTGTTATTTCTTCTCCGTGACCAAGGACAAGAAGCTTATCTATTCCAAACTTAAGGGCAACAGGAGCAAGTGCTTTTTCTGAAACTACAATTGATTTGATTTTAGCAAGGTCACCTTCAGGATTTTCTAAGGTTCTATACAGATATGATGCCGTTACCATTCCAAGCACAGAATCACCTAAAAACTCAAGACGTTCATTATTGTGAACATGTTTTTTTTCATTTGTTACGGAACGATGGTAAAATGCCTGGTCCAGCAGTTTAATATTCTTAAAATGAATATTTACCCTTTTGCAAAAATCTGTTAAATCCTGTTTTCGCATAAGTCAAAAATCCTTCTTTTAAAATGACAAAAAAAAAGTACAAGTTATTCAAACTTGTACCTTTCTAAAAGTCGTTCTTTTAAGGGAAAATTACTTACCCTGCTCTGCTTTGATAAAATCGTAAGCATCACGAACTGTTTCAAATTCATTTGCTTTTTCATCCGGAATACTTACGCCAAGTTCTTCTTCAATTGCATAAACAAGCTCGTAAGTATCAAGGCTGTCTGCTCCAAGGTCATTTCTGAAAGAAGCATCGAGTGTTACCTTTGCAGGATCAATGTCCAATTTTTCAACAATCATTTTCTGAATTTTTTCAAACAATTCGTCCATTTTTTTCTCCTAAAAAATTATCCATTAACTTCTGGTAAGATTACCTGTCTGCCACGGTAGAATCCGCATTTAGGACATACGTGGTGAGACTGAACAAGGTTTCCGCAGTTGTTACATTCAACAAGCTGTGGTGCCTTGAGCTTCATATTAATGGTCTGTCGGCGTTTTGTAACGGCCTTTGAAACTTTTGATCTAGGTACTGCCATATATATAACCTCACTTTAAAATCTGATAATAAACTGAAATCTATAATACAACAGTTCCAATCAGAATGTCAATGTATTATAGCAAAATTGTAGTAATAGCACAAGATTAAATATTACAAAAATTAAAAAAATGTCATTTAAAAAACTATTTTTCTTTTTTAATTTTATCCTTGAGAGCTTTTTCTACGATTTTTGGAACCATACGGCTGATGTCGCCGCCGAAACGGGCAAGTTCTTTGATGGAGCTTGATTTGACAATGGCGTATTTTTCTTTTGTCGGAATAAAAAGTGTTTCAATATTAGGATTAAGATTCTGATTCATGTGGGCAAGGTCGAACTCATAGGCAAAATCATTTGTAGAACGGATTCCACGAATTAAGACACCGGCATCAATATCCTTTGCATAGTTTACAATTAATCCTTTCCATATATGTACTTCAACATTGTCATAATCCTTTACAAGCTCTTTAAGTAAAGAAAATCTTTCATTTTCAGAAAACATATATTTTTTATCAGGATTTACAGAGATAACAACGTCAACCAGATCAAAAAGTTTGGCAGCACGCTGGATAATATCAAGATGTCCGTTTGTCGGGGGGTCAAAAGAACCCGCAAATACAGCTTTTATCATATAATTGAATGTAACTTATTTGACCAAATAACGCAATAGATGTTATATTATATATATGGGTAGGAAAATCAAATCATTATCAATTATTCTTTTTTTGATATTCACTGTTCCACTTTTTTTTACCAGCTGCGAATCTGATAAAGTTACGCCTGAAACAGAAGACGTTGTACCACCTGAAATTGATGATGAAATAGAAGAAACTGTTGTAATAGAAGAACCAGAGCCTGTAATTCCAGAACCAGAACCTGAGCCAGAACCAATTTCTTCAAACGATGAAGAATATCTTCGTTCTACAAATAATCTTGATGAAGCAAGTACAATTACAAAGCAGGAGTTTAATGAAGATAAGGCTGCAATCTTAAAGATTATTTCTGAACTTCAGGTTGTAATGGATACAAAGGATGCGAAAAGATGGCTCACCTACCTGGATCCGGAATCAATCAATTATTATTCAAATCCTGTAAACCTTAGAAATGCACAGAAAAAACTGCCAAGCAAATACTTAAAGCTTGCAAATATATCTGATTATTTCTTCTATGTATTTATTCCTTCCCGAAAACGTAGCCAGGTAGATGAAATACGTTATATTTCTAAAACTAACATCAAGGCTGTACAAGTAAAAGAAGATTATACCACCGTAGTTTATTATTATTTCACAAAAATAAATGGAAAATGGCTTGTACATTTACCGCCAGTATGATGAGTTTTTACTAGATTTGAATGTGCAGTTTGTTTTATAAAACTGCAAGTGAAGGCAGTAAAAATTGACAGGTACCAACAGCATAGGCCTTCGCTATTTGATTTAGGTTGATTTTTTGATACCTATATTTTATAATTTTAGATTATATGTACTAATATATAGTATGTATTTTATTTTGGAGGATTTTATGAAATTGACAAAAATTGTAATTGTGACAGCCGTTCTTTTTATTTCAAGCAGCTTTCTTTTTGCACAGCAGCAGAGCGTAAAAAAAGGCTCCAATTCAAATAAAGAAACAGAAACTTCTGTAGAAAACGAATATCTTAATGATGTTGACGGTGATATTATAATGAGTCTTGCAAACTCAGATGAACTTGATAACAAGCTTGTTGCACTTCAGTATCTTCAGAATGCAATTGAAGATGGAAATACCTCTGACACTGTAGTTCAGGCACTTGACCAGCTTGCAGGCGAAGGTCTTACAAATCAGTCAAGAACAAACGGCCGTGTAATCAACAATTTCCCTGAAATCCGCCGACAGGCATGTCTTCTTCTTGCTAAAGTTCCAACAGAACATTCAAAGAATACACTTGTTTCTATTGCACTTGCAGATAATGAACCAATGGTTATGGCAGCTGCAGTTCAATCACTTGGTGTAATCGGTATTAATGATAATGATGAAGTTGTAGACGCAATCGCTTTTGCAAACAGAAAGAATCAGGTTCTTAATCCAACAAGCAGTCTTGCACTTGAAGTTTTAAACGCTTTCGAAGCCCTTGCTGATAACACAGAAAACAAGAAAACAATGATTGATGCAATTGCCAGAATCTCAACAGACTATCATTATGTTACACCTGTTCGTCAGAAAGCATATAAGCTTTTGAAACAGCTTTCTAACAATGCAAGTCAATCGCAGAATAAATCTAGCAAATCTGATGATGGTAAATAATTTTAGATAATTACTGATACTTAATAAATGGAACCAATAATTTTAGCATCTTCATCGCCACGCAGACAAGAAATACTCAAAATGCTTAAAATACCCTACAGGGTTATTATGCCTAACATTGATGAAACCGTTTCCAATCTGTTGGCACACGATGAAATACCGGAACTGCTCGCAAGAGAAAAGGTTATTGCCGTAATAAAATCCCTTCCTGTTGGACAGGAGATTCCCTGGGTTTTAGGTGCAGATACAATCATTTCTTTTGAAGACAAGCTTTATGGAAAACCTGAAAACCAGGAACAGGCTTTTGAGTTTCTTAAAGGCTTTCAGGGCAAAAGTCACAAAATCATAACATCTATTGTGCTTTATAATGGTAGAAAGCGCACGACTTCATCACGCGTATGTAAAACAGATATTACTTTTGCACCAATGAGTGATGAAGAAATACAATGGTATGTTGATACAGGCGAATGGCACGGAGCAGCAGGTGGTTACAGAATACAAAGCCTTTCGTCAATGTTTATCTCAAAAATAGAAGGATCTTATTCCGGAGCGATAGGATTGCCTATTTTTGAACTTTACGATATATTGAAAGAACAGGGATATAAAATCCTTGAATAG